>DAOUHT010000121.1:0-7101 GCA_034428375.1 Dehalococcoidia bacterium
ACAGATGGTTGCTTCCTGGAGCTGAGCGGTCTTGCGGGGGCTGCGTAGGGGGCGGCTGGATCGGTCAAGGAGCGCGTCTGCCCCGCCTTCACGGAACCGCCGTACCCACTTGGAGACGGTCGCGCGGGAGACGCGGAACAAGCGTGCCACTTCGGCCTGAGGCCAGCCGTCCATCACCTGTTCGACCAGCTCAGCGCGAGTCACCGGGGTCAAGCGTGCGTTACGATGGGTCATGAGGGGCCTCCTGTTACTGCTGGGTTGCGTTACACAACAGCAACAGCGAGGCCCCTCACCTGTCAACAACCTCTATGGGAACTACAACTAGGCCGGCTGCTGCCCCGTACGCACGGGGCCGGGTGTTAGTAGGAGGTAACCCCGAACTCATTGCGCAGTTCGCGGCCACCGAGGTAACGGTGCAGGTTGTCGATGAAGACGCCCCGCTGGAGGACCCACTTGTCCGGGTCGCTGGCGGCGAGCCCGGGGCTGACGATCATGTTGGGGAAGTCCCACGCAGGCGAATCCTCCGGTAGCGGTTCGAATGGCGAGACATTGATGACCGCTCCGGCGATGACGCCTCCTCGAAGCGCATCGCCCAACGCGTCGAGGTCAACGATATGGCCGCCCCCGACGAGGACCACCAGGATGGCCGTCGGGCGCATCAGCCCCAGCTCCTTCATCGTGATCCAGGGGCGCCTGTCAGCGCCCGGCGGTCTGGCAACGACGATGTAGTCGGACTCCGCCAGGAGGTCGCGTGTCCCGTCCGGCCCTGCGATCCAGTCCACGTAGTCCGGTTTGTGTTCCGGGTGAAGGCGCGTTGCCATCACCCGCATCCCGAATGCCCTGGCCTTCTGCGCAACCGCTGAGCCTATGGTGCCCAGGCCCACCACGCCGAGCGTGCTGCCCTCCAGTTTTCCCAGCCCCATGTCCGCCGCCCAGCGGTGAGCGCGCTGGGCCTCCATCATCTGCGGCAATTGTTTGGTCAGCATCAGGATCGTGGCGAAAGTGAATTCGGAGAACGACGCCCCGTGGATGCCGGTGCACGTCGTCACGCGGATGGAGCGCTCTCGTATGGACGGCGTGATGTAACTCGCTCCGCCTCCTCGCGTCACTTGCACCCACCGCAGCAAGGGCATCGCCGCGATGAGGTCGTCGCTGAACAGGTCGCTCGTGAACATGACCTCGGTACGTGCTTGTTCCGCTGGATCGAGCTCGAAGCCGGTATGGAACGTCAAGTTGGGAAACTCGCGCTCCAGAATACCCTTGTCCTCTTCCGACAGCGGCAGACGGACCCATACATCGCCCGGCATCGGCAACCGCTCCCGGACTACGACTTCCGCAGCGCACGCCCGGGGAACGCGCCGGTGTGCCGCCCCTGCTCCCAGACGAGCGTACCGTTGACGAACACGTACTCGATGCCCGTCGCCAGCTGCTTCGGATCCTCGAACGTGGCCTGCGCGCGCACGCGCTCCGGGTCGAACACGACCACGTCCGCCTTCGCTCCGTCGCGGAGGACGCCGCGGTCGCGCAGCCCGAGCCTCCGCGCGGGAGCGCCTGTCATCTTGTGCACCGCGTCTTCCAGCCGGAGCGTTCCCTGCTCCACGGCCTGCCCCAGCAGATAAGGGAATGTGCCATACGTGCGCGGGTTCGGCATCTCGCCGGTCATCAGGCCATCGCTACCCACCATCTGCGCCGGGTGCGCCATGATTGTGCGCACGTTGTCCGGGTTGCCGGTGCGAGCGACGAACGCCACCTCCAGCCTCTCCTCGATGAGCAGGTCGCAGATGGTGTCCACCATCCGCTTCCCCTGCGCGTCAGCCATGTCCTGCAGCGATCGTCCTTCCCACTCTTTGTTCTTCTCAGAACCGACGTGCGCAAACATGTAGTCCGCCAGCGAGCCGCCCCACTGCGGGTAGACGCCGTCCGCGATCTGGTCACGAACGTCCTCGTCCGCGATGCGCTGCAGCAGCACCTCCGGCCCGCCCTCGTGCACCCACGGCGGGATGAGCGACAGCAGGATCGTGCTCGCCGCCGGGTACGGGTACTGGTCGAACGTCACGTCAACGCCCGCCGACCGCGACTCGTCCACGAGCGCAACCATCCGCTCTCCCATGCCGGGGACGGGGTTGTGGTAGTGCGATATCTGCACCGGCGCGCCTGATTCCCTGCCAACCGCTACCGCCTCGCGGAACGGGTCCAGCAGGCCGTCGCCGAGCGCATAGCGGCTGTGCGTCACGTAGATGCCGCCGTACGGCGCGACGGCCCCCGCGATCTCAGTCAACTCGTGGGTGTCGCTGTAGATGTTCGGCACGTACGTCAGGCCGGTGGAGAAGCCGAAGGCGCCATCGCGCATCCCCCGCACTGCCAGTTCCCGCATCCGCGCCAACTCCGCGTCAGTCGGCAGACGGTTCGCCCATCCCATCGCCTCAATGCGGAGCGCCGCGTGCGGCACGAAGTAGACGACGTTGCACGACGACGCGCCCTCGAACAGGTCGAGGAACGACGCAACGGATGTCCACTCCGTACCTTCCGGCGGGCGGCCGTTCACTGCGGCGAGATAGTCCACCAAATGCTGCCGGTTTACGGGGGAGATGGGCGCGTACGAGAGGCCGTCCTGTCCCAGCGCCTCGGTCGTCACGCCCTGGCTCACCTTCGGTTCGTGGCGTGGAGATGTGAGCAGTGAGAAGTCTGAGTGAGAGTGCATGTCGATGAAGCCGGGACAGACCGCAATCCCGGACGCGTCTATCGTGCGGCCGGCTTCCACGTTCGACACGTCGCCTTCGAGCACCGTGACGGTATCACCCTCGATGCCAACGGCAGCACGGAACCACGCACGCCCCGCGCCGTCTATCACCTTCCCGTTCACGATGAGGGTGTCGAACATGCCTTCCTCCCGCGGCGAACCTCGGTGGGCATGATAGCGGAGCGAGGGCTCATGCTTACCCGCCCGCAATCACGGGCGGACGTCGAGAATTACGGGTTGCCCTGCGCTAGTCCGCTGGGTGGGCTCGGCTCGCAGCCTGCGACACCTGTACCGCACGCTGGGCCATGACCGCTTCCGCCAGCGTGTGGAACCGTCCCGAGACCACCTTGAGCACCTGGCCGAGCAGCCGGTAGCCGACGTGCGGGTCACGCACACACAGATCGGCGAGCTGCGAACCTTCGAACCGCGCGAGCGTTGCATCAGTCACGCACACAGCCGTGAGCGAGTAAACGAATGGCTCGACGAGCGCCGACCAGCCGAATATCTGCCCGGCCTTGGCCGTGGACACCTTGCGGTGCGGCGTGTCGATGCCCCACCACTCCGGCACACTCATGCGCAACTCCACCTCTCCGTCGAGCGCAACATAGAGGTGCTGGGCATACTCTCCGCTTCCGAACAGCTCGGTACCCGCTTCCGCGGTCACCGTCGTCGCCAGATCCTGGAAACGCTCGATGTGGATGGGGCTGAACCCCTTGAGCAACTCGCTGTGTGCTAGCACATTCTCCAACGCGGCCCTCCCAGCAGCGGTCATGGTTTCATCTACGGATTACACCACACGGAGTGCGGCCTGTGAACAAATAGCCTAGCAGATGGGACATCGTGTGATACGTGCTCACGGCGAGAGGTCGATGACGATGTTCCCTATCGCGGCGTTGCTTTCCTGCAGTTCGTGCGCCGAGGCGATATCGTCCAGCGGCATAACCGCCGCGATGGGGTGGGTGAGCGCGCCACTTGCCGTGGCGGTCGCGATGTCGTCCACCGCCTGCTGCTTGGCGGCTTCCGGCTCCGAATAGACGAGTACGAAGTGCACCGTCGCGTTCTTCCGCGAGAGCGCCTGGTACTCCACCGCGGGCTCGCGGTCGCCGGTCGAGGCATAGCAGCCGATCGCGCCGTTCAGGCGCAGCGCACGCTTGCTGGCGGCAAGGTTGCCGCCGAAGTCGACCTCGACGATGCGCTCGACGCCCTCCCCGCCTGTGAGTTCCAGCACGCGCTCCCCCACGTCTTCCGTAGGGTAGTTGACCGTGTGGTCCGCGCCTGCGCGCAGGGCGTGCCCCGCTTTCTCGTCAGAACTGACCGTGGCGATGACCGTCGCTCCGCCCCACTTGGCGAGCTGGATGGCGCAGTGCCCCACGGCGCCCGCGCCGCCGGTCACGAGAACGGTCATGCCGTTCACCGGCCCGCTGGCGAACAGGCAGCGGTGCGCCGTCATCGCCGGAATGCCGATGCACGCGCCCTCCTGGAACGTCACGCTCTCCGGAAGCACCGGGGCATGGCCCGACGGCAGCGCGATGTACTCCCCCGCAGTGCCGAACGGACGCTGCCACTGGCCTTCGAAGAGCCAGACACGCTCGCCGACCCTGGATGCGTCCACGCCCGCACCAACCGCCTCGATGACCCCTGCTCCGTCGCTGTGGGGGATGACACGCGGGAACGGCATCTGCGGTCCGCGTGAGCCGGTGCGCGACTTCCAGTCCGACGGGTTCACGCCGGATGCGTGGACGCGCACGAGCACCTCGTCGGGCCCGGGCTCCGGGTCGGGCATCTCACCGACGTGGAATACGTCCCGCGCAGGGCCGTACCGCTCGTACCACGCTGCTCTCATCCTGCAGTTCGCCTCCTATACCTCGCACTCGACATCGAACTCGGCGCAGACGCCCCGGAACCAGTCGACCACGTCGCGGTGCAGCGGGATGCCCTTCACGGAGCGCTCCTCCAGCGCGTCCCACTCCGGGTCGCCCGCCACCATCACGCGGTCGTGACCTGTCGCGGGAGGCGTCGCCTTCAGTTCGCGGATGAAGTCGTCCATGCGCGCCTTGAACTCGCCCACGTCGCTGAACGCGTCGATGTTGTACGCCGCGACGTAGTGGCGGTAGTTCTGCCGTCCGGCCTGCATCCCGTAGTCTGTCCCCGAGAGCACAGAGCACATGATGTCCACCGCTACCGCAAGGCCGTAGCCCTTGTGGGAACCGGAGTCGCGGTTCGTGCCAAGCGGCAGCAGGATGTAGTCGTCAGGCACCGGGGCGGGCTCCATCACGGGCGTACCGTCTTCCGACGCTATCGTCCCCGGAGGCAGCATCGTCCCCATGCGGCGGGCGTTACGCACCTTGTTGACCGGCACCACGCTCGTCGCCATGTCGAACACCCACGGACGCTCCTCCCGTGTGGGCGCGGCGATGGCGATGGGGTTCGTGCCGAGACGCGGCGCGCGTCCGAAGGTCGGCGCGACGTCCGGCCCCGTCGCAGTCATGCAGACGCCGATCATGTCGTGCGGCAGCGCGAGCATGGCGTGGTAGGCCGCCATGCCCACGTGTCCTCCGTTGAACATCGTGACGACGCCGATACCCGCGCTCCGCGCCTTCTCGATGGCGATCTCCATCGCCTTCGGCGCGATGATGACGCCGAGTCCGCGGTCGCAGTCGATGTTGGCAGAGGCGGCGCGCTCCCGCACGATGCGCCAATGCGGCGCCGTTTTCTGCACGCCGCTCTGGTAGCGGTCAAGGTAGACCTTGAGCATGTTGGAGACGCCGTGGCTGTCCACACCGCGCAGGTCGGCGGTGACGAGGACGTCAGCGGCGAGCGCAGCGTCGGCCTGATCGAGGCCCACCTTCCGGAACAGCGCCTCCGTGGACTCGCGCAGCGGCTCGGCCTGCACGCGAACGGCATCCTCTTCCCGGATGTGGAAGCTCTGCGTCACGACTGCGCCTCCAGCGCTGCGATCCCCGCCGCGGCGACAGCCTCATCCTGCGCTGGACGCGCGCCGCTGACGCCTATCGCACCGACCATCGTGCCGTCCGGCCTGCGAACGGGCAGCGCACCCTGCCACGGGATGAGCCGTCCGTTCTCCATCATCGAGAGCGCACGGACGACGGGCTGGTCCCAGCGGTCGCTCAGGTCGCCGCTCGGCATGTCCCACGCGGCGGACGCGGCAGCCTTGCCCTGGGAGATGGGGACGCTGCGCCAGAGCGCGCCGTCCATGCGATTCAGCGCGACGATGTCGCCGCGAGGGTCGAGCACCGCGATGCTGACGCGGATGCCGAGTTCCTCAGCCTTCGCGAGCCCCGCCTCGAGCATCCGTACCGCCTCGTCCAGTCGCAAGGGTTCCATGGGTACGCCCTCCTCCAGTGCGAGGCGGAGGATAGCGCATAACGCAGGCGCGCGGGGGTCAGCACGAGTGAGGGTCGAGGGGTGGGGTAGCACGGATGCCGAGGCTCGTGTATAAAGCACAATCGGCGTTAAAAGAGGTGTCCTGAGCAACTGGGGCGCCCGAGCTCGCCGTTCGGAGTCGGCCCCCCAGTCCCCCGGGGCCACCTCGTCCTGCGGCTCGCTCAAACCACAGTCACTCAGGACGGGGTGAATCTTAATCAGCGCGTTAAAGCACTGTCAAGCGATTTTGAGCAGATTTCAGCGCAGTTTTGCAGCCTCTCTCATACTGATACCTGGCAAGTGGTTTCAGGAGCGCCAGTATCAATAACCGGCCACTTCCGGTTCTCGCATGCGAAGCCCCTTGCGCCCCACCCTACCCTACGACTCGTAGCCCAGGCGCTCCATCGTCTGGCCGTCCAGGCCGGGCATCACGTACGGCGGGCGCCGCTCCGCGGTGACCGAAACGTTGGGGTCCTCCAGGTCGACGCCCATGAAGACCAGCTGCCGTGTCGCGATGTGCTCGACGCCCCCGTTGCCGAGCACCCGGAACGGGCGGTCATGCCCCGGGTAGATGACCTCTGCCTCCTCCAGCACACGCTCGATGCTCCTGCGCGAGTCCTCATCACTCCAGAAGACGTTGGCGTTCACCTTCGTTATCGCCACCTGCGCATTCGCCACGCCGTCGCCGGTTATCGCAACCGGCCCCTCGGGCGTATCCACGATGACGGCCATCGTGCCGGCGGAGTGCCCCGGCGTGTGCAGGATGCGCACCCCTTTCTCGATCTCGTAGCCGTCCTCGACCTCCTTGAGGTTGGGGATCGTGTCAAGCATCGCGCTCGTCCAGAGCGGCGTGGCCCAGTCGTTCGGGTGGGGATTGCGCGCGTACCGCCGCTCCCATTCGTGGATGAGCACTTCGGCGGAGTCGAGCACGTCGTAGTTCTGCGCGTGGTCCCAGTGCGAGTGCGTCATCACCGCGA
>DAOUHT010000122.1:0-12497 GCA_034428375.1 Dehalococcoidia bacterium
CGTCCGCCGTCGGTGCTCTTCGCGATGCGGCCGCCGGCGAATCCCTCGGTAGAGCCGTCCCGTACCCATGAGCGCGGTCCCGTCTGCGAAGCGGACACGTACATCGTGTCCGGGTCGCTCGGCACGTGCACGAGCTGATCGGGGTATCCGCCGATGTCGTTCTCCTTGCCGAACAACTCCTGCCACGACCTCCCGCCATCCTCGCTCAGCAGCAACCCGGCGCCGCCGGTCGTCCACAGGACGGAGGGATTGCGGTGATCGATGACCGTGCGATGCACGTCGGGGTTCGGCGCCTCGAGGTCCGCCCACGTCTCGCCGCCGTCGGTGCTCTCCAGCAACCCGCCGACCTCGATGCTCACGTACATGTGCGCAGGGTCCAGCGGGTGGAAGTTGATGTGTTTGAGATGCGCCTCGAACGGGTCAGCAGCGAACCGCCACCGGGGGACCGACGCGACGGACCGGACCTCCGGCAATTCCGTCCACGTCATGCCCATATCATCGCTGTAGTAGAGGTGCGCGGGCTCGGTTCCTGCGAACAGCCGCTTCCTTCCCTCTCTCTCGACCACCGCGAGGCTGAACAGGCTTCGAACGTCGATGCCCGCGTCGCGCGCCTCCCACGTCTCCCCGCCGTCCTGGCTGGCGTACACGCCGTCCCACCACGCTCCGGCGAAGACCGTGCCGTCCACGAACAGCAGCGCGTGGATGTGCTTCCTCGCCAGCGAGCGGCTGACCACCGGCCAGCGTTCGCCGTCGCGGCGCAGCTTGACCACGCCATCCGTAGTCCCCACCAACGCCTCATCGCTTGGAAGGTCCGATGAGTAGATTGTCGTGCCGCCATGCGAGAGTCCGATCATCATGCCCTTCCTCCTTGTTGCCAGGCGCAGGATACATCAACTCTCGCCCCGCGCATTGCTCCACTCGTGGCTGGCGATAGGAGTTCCTGTCAGACGAGGCTGCACGCTGACACGCGCCCCTGGCGCAGTCGGTCTGCGATTCCGTACGCTGATTGCATCACCGTCCTGCTGGCAGCACCTATAGACCGCGTCTATACCTCACGCCTCAGCTATAGACAGGATCTATGGCTCCGGCGCCCAACTCTTGAAATCGTTGAACACCTTGTTCAGTTGTCACCGGAAGCAGGCCGTGGCCTTGCGGAGAGCAACACAAGGTGCTCAAGGTGCTCAAACGGAGCCCCCGGTTTACTCGTAACGCCCAGCAACAAGATGTGCAGGTTCATGGGCCGGTTGGACACCTTGTTCAAGGAGGCACTACCTCGGCCACTGGATGCCAGCCTCCGCTGGCATGACGGGAGCAGCCCCGCTTTGACGCAACTGTGAAGCGGTGCTATACCGCGTCCGTACACGCAAGGAGGTGGGGCCATGGCAAGCCGGTTGCAGGTCGTTGACGGAGACGGACACCTGGTGACGGACATAGCAGCGGTGGCCAGCCGCATGCCGCAGGAGTACCTGAACCGGGCCGGCGGGAGCAGCCTCGGCAACATCTTCCCGCCCATCGATCACCTCCATGCCGCTCAGCCGGTGGCGACGCCTCCGGGGTCGTTCCCCAAGATCGGCGTTGAAGAGTGGCTTATGTTCATGGACGAGGTTGGCATCGACTGCGCGGCGCTCTTCCCCACTGGCGGGCTGTCCTACGGGCGCATCGTCAACAGGGACTGGGCCATCGCGGTATGCCGGGCGTACAACGACTGGCTGTACGACACCTACGTGAAGAGCAGTCCGCGGTTCGTAGGGCTTGCCCTCATCCCCATGCAGGAGCCTGAGGAAGCAGCGCTCGAGCTGCGCCGATCGGTGGAGGAGCTTGGGATGGCAGGCGCGATGCTCCCCACTCGCGGGCTCCCGAACCACCTGGGCGCAAAGGAGTACTGGCCCGTCTACGAGGAGGCCGACCGGCTCGGCTGCTGCCTCGCCGTCCACGGCGGCTCGCACAGCGGCATGGGCTTCGACCACCTGAATGTCTACGCGCCCGTCCACGCGATGGGCCACCCGGTCGGGCTGATGGCCGCCTTCGCGGGCGTCGTCTTCAACGGCATCCTGGACCGCTACCCCAACGCCCGCTGGGGCTTCCTCGAGGGCGGCGTCGCCTGGTTCATGCTCTGCATGGAGCGGTTCGACCGCTCCTACGAGACCCACATCGACCTCGACCCGCGAGGCGAACTGCTGCAACTGCGCGACGGCGAGCGTGTCAGCGACTACATCCTGCGCCACATCCACGACGGACGGCTGTTCGTGGGGTGCGAGGGCACCGAGCCGCTCATCTCCGAGGCGCTGCGCCTGACCAGCGGGAAGTGCTTCGTCTTCTCGTCCGACTTCCCGCACGAGGTCAACGCGGAGATCTGCAAGCATGAGCTCAGCGAGATATACGAGAACTCGAAGATCACCGGCGAGGAGCGGACAGGCGTACTGTCGGAGAACGCCCGCGCGCTCTACGGGCGTCCCGTCGCCGCAGGGCTGCAAGCGCACTAGCCCTTCACATCTACGGCATAAGACAGGGTGTCCCAAGGAGGCGGCCCATGACAGTGATGGTGACGGGAGGATGCGGTCTAGGCGGGTCGTTCGCAGTCCGCTATGCGCTCGATCAGGGCGAGGACGTGGTCGCGTTCGACATCGCGATCAAGACCGAGCTCCTCAACGACGTGAAGGACCGGGTGCGGTTCGTGAAGGGCGACATCTCCAACGCGTCCGAGGTGTTCGCCGCAGTGGCAGACAACGGTGTTCGGCGCATCCTGCACACGGCCAGCTTCCTGACCGGCCCGGCGTACGACCGCCCGCTCGCAGCGGCGCAGACGATGGTCATCGGCACGCTCAACGTACTGGAGGCCGCGCGAGCGCTCAAGGTCGAGCGTGTGGTGCACGTGAGCACCGGCAAGACCGTCCCGACCGCTCGTCAGTTCGCCGAGGCGGTGGGCTCCGGCAACGTGAAGCTCATGCCGGACCCGTACACGAGCCACAAGGTCGCCACGGAGCTGCTCTGCAACGACTACCGGGGCTTGTACGACATGGACATCGTCGTCATCTACCCGGGCCAGCTGTTCGGGCCGGGGTACGACTTCGCGGGAGGCTTCGGCCGGGCGCTCAAGCCCATCGTCGAGAAGTCGCTGCGCGGCGAGCCGGTAGTGCTCGACGGGTGGGATGCGGCTGCCGTGTCGACGCCGCGCGAGCTCAACCCCACGCCGCCCATCCGCACCGTGCCCGTGATGTACGCCTCCGACGCCGGGCGCGGCGAGATGATGGCGACGCTCGCGGACGACCTGCCCGCGAACATCTACCGGCTCCAGTCGAAGGAGGAGCTGACGATGTACGAGATTACGCAGGTCATCATGCGGCTCATACCCGGCTCGTCCATCGAGGCGCCTGAACCGGAGGTGCGCGGCGGGCCCGTCGACCCCGATTCTCCCGCCAACCGGGACTTCGGCTTCGCTCCCGAATACGACATGGAGGCAGGCCTGCGGGAATACATCGACTTCCTGCAGACAGGAAGGTACCGCCGGCTCCTGAACGCCTAGCCCAGCCGCGTGGGAACGCGGTGGCGTTTGGGGAGTAGTATTGAGGCTGTTCGGCAGAGGAGTCGCGAAGAGGAGGCAGCCAATGGCAACGCAGGTGATGACCAAGCGGATCGACGCCGACACCCATTTCAGCCTGACCATCGACCACAGGGAACTGCGGGACATGATCCCGCGCTCCGGCAGCGCTCTCCTCGAGGAGATGATGTACCGCGACGCCCTGCAGGTCGTCGATCTTGACGTCGTCAAGGCCGCGATCGCAGGCGTCGAACCGTCGCTGGACGGGCATGTCGGTGACCCGACGTGGGACGCCGAGGCACGGCTGTCCGAGATGGACCGGCTGGGCTTCGACATGCAGGTGCTCAACACCCAGCGGGCCATGCCCAACCTGCTGATGCCGCCCGACAGCCCGCTGTGGCTCCGGGCTGCACTCGCGAGGCTCTACAACAACGCAGCGGCTGAATTGCAGAACCGCTATCCAGACCGCTTCATCTGCCAGATAACCGTGCCGTGGGACGACATCGACGAGTCGGTCCGGGAGCTCGAACGCGCCGCGGCGATGGGGCTCCGCGCAGTGACCATCTGCGGAAGCTACCTTGAAGGGAACTTGGACGCCTACGAGCTCTACCCGTTCTGGGAAGCGGTGAGCGAACTCGACCTCGCGTGCATGGTCCACAACTTCACGCAGGGGCATCGCGGGAACTTCTACGACCATCGCACCTCGTACCCAATGGTCGGCACGGAACGCTACCACCGCATGCACATCGGAACGTACGTCGGGTTCGGTCTCGACTACACCATCGCGTGTGCGGCGCTGACGCTCGGCGGCGTGCTGGACCAGTTCCCGAAGTTGCGTTTCCTCTTCTTCGAGGCCGGAGCGTCGTGGATGGCCTACGCCATGCACGGGACGGACAGGTCGTTTTACATCGAGCGCGCCTGCGCGCGAACCAACACCCGCCCGAGCGAACTCATCAAGCAGCACTGCCTGACCGCGGTGGAGAGCATCGAACCGCTCGAACAGCTGGTGGAAGCCTACGGCGCGAACAACTTCGTCATCGGCACGGACTTCCCCCACCCCGAGTTCCAGCGCCTCCCGAACTCGACCACCGACATCAGCGGGAGCGGCATCTCCAGCGAGGACCAGGACAAGATACTCGGCGGCAACATGGCGCGCGCCCTGAGGCTCTAGCGGCGTCCGGACAGCGTGCGTTGACCTCGGTCGTTGACATCGACTCCGGCTCCCTCTGGAGCGCGATCGAGACAGCGGGCCCCAGGCCGTGGGCGCACGCGGGCTCAGAGTCCGCTGACTCGGACGAAGCCCTGCGCGAGGAGCACGCCCGCAGACGCACGTTCATCGCCTGGTACGGGTACGCCGTTCCGACACACGAGGCCGTCCGCGCCACGGCGGACTTCCTCGAAGGGTGCTCGGTGCTCGAGGTTTGTGCGGGGCTGGGCCTGTGGGCGAGGCTGCTCCGCGACGAGGGCGTGAGCGTGCTCGCGACCGACGCCGGCGAGGCGCAGAGTGCGCCATACGTCTGCATCGAGCAGCAGGACGCGCTGGCTGCTATCGCCGCGCACGATACGTGCGACGCATTGCTGCTCTGTTGGCCTCCCGACGGCCAGCCGCTGGCAGCGGAGGCGCTGCGGAGGTTCCGCGGCGCGCGGTTCGTCTCCATCGGAGACAGCCGGTTCACCGGGGATGCCGCCTTCCACGAGATGCTCAGCCGCGACTGGACCCTGGAACGACTGCTGCCGCTGCCGTCCTGGCCGGGCCTCGAAGACTGCGTCCGCCTCTACACGCGGCAGCCCTCTGCGTGACCGTGGCAGGACTCGCGGGGGTTACCGCGCCTGCACCTGCTCTGCGAGAAGCGCGATACGCTCTTCGAGCGGCGTGTTGAAGAGCCGCATACCCTCTTCCCTGTCCACGAAGGCCACCTGGCCCGGAACGGGGATAACCTGTTCCGATTCTGGGCCGCGCACGATGCCGACCGGGTCGATGCCATCCTGCACCCGCGCTATCTGCTCGTCCCAGAGCTTGTGCATCAGGAGCACGCCGCGGTCGGAGCTGCCGAACGTCATCTTCTCGAAGTCGGGCAGGCCGCCGCGCTCTTCCCTGCCCTGCGTGCTCATGATCGCTTCGTCTTCCCAGATAGGCCCCTGGCGCAGCGGATGCCCCGTGTTCCACCAGTAGCCAACGTCCTCGAACCAGCCCTCGTAGAACGGTCCTCCGGCGTCGGCGGGAGTGTCGGCGTGGAGCCTGCGGAGGGCGGCCTCCGATACCTGGCCGTCCGGGCCGAATGGCTCGAAACTCACGCCGAACCACCGCGTCGAATGGTCGTCCATGGGCACCGCCCAGTTGATGGTGTTGGTCCGGGCGCGCTGGCAGGGAAAGACTGCGTGCGTCTCGTGATACTCATACACGCCCGGGTTCCTGGTGTTCTGGAGCGTAACGTAGCAGGCGCCCCAGGGAGTGGTCTCAAACCGGATGGGAGTGGCAGGGTCGCCGTTGTGGCCATGATGGAGAGCGTGAACCGGATCGCCGCCCTTGAACCATCCGTGGGCGACCTCCCGGTGCCAGACGTCCAACACGTTGTCCAACGTCTGCAGGAGTGCATTCGACTTCTGGATGCGGTTGCCCTTTCCGGCCACGCGCAGCCCGTCCTGCCGAACCAGCGCCGGGTACCGGGGGAAAGGCGGCTGCAATTCGGGCGGGCCCATGTAGGCGAAAATCAGCCCGCCGACCTCAACGCATGGGTACGACGGATGCTTGACGGAGTTGCGGAAGCGCCGCCCCGGAGGCTCGCAGGGCATATCGAGGCAGTTGCCGTCTCGGTCGTACAGCCACCCGTGGTAGAGGCAACGCAGTCCCTCGTCCTCAACGCGCCCGTACACGAGCGACGTCCCGCGGTGGGAGCAGTGCTCTTCCAACAGCCCCGGTTTGCCCGTGGCGTCCCGGAAGAGCACGAGGTTCTCGCCCAGCACCTTGACCCGCACGGGGTTCTTCGCGCTGGGGCGTACCGGCCCCCGGCCACCGTCGAGGTTCGCCGACGTCTCCACCGGCAGCCAGTACCTCCGGAACACCTCGCCCGAAGGCGTGCCCGGCCCGAGCTTGAATATCTCGTCCATCTCCCTGTTGTTCAAAGGCACGGCGAACCTCCTACCCGGGAACGCTAGATCGGCACCACCCTCAGGTCTGCGTCGTACTCAGGATGCACGGGCACCTGGTGGCTGAGCTCGACGACCTTGCCCGTCTGGGAGGACTCGACCATCGCGAAGATCGCCTCTGCCGTTGCCATGCCCCAGTGGCCCGAGTGATAGACGGGCTTCCCGTTGACGACCGCGTCGTAGAGCTCGTGCACCTCTCCCCTGCTGTGGATGTTCGACTCGCCTGTGACCTCGCGGACACCGTTGTCGTCGTAGACGAGGACTCCCTGCGAGCCGATGCGCATGTCGCCGCGCTCGCAGGTCACGAAGAGCGTGCCCGGGTCTCCGGTGTCGTTGAGGCCTGAGCGATCGCCCGGTTCGCGGGAGACCTGGCGCCCGAAGTTGCCACGACCGCCGTCGGAGCGGAGCGCGTCAGCGAACTGCTGTGCCTCGATCTTGCCGCCGATGCGCAGGTCCTGTTTGTCCTGCTCTTCGTTGCGTGTGCCGGTCTGCATCTCCTTGCGGATGCGTACGAGGTTCTCGATGGAGCTGCGCCCAGAGGCCGGCCCGTTGACCTCGCTCAACGTGAAATAGCCGTAGCCGTTGTGGGTTGCCGTGGCTACGGTTCCGTCCTCGAACTCGAAGTGGGCGGTGTAGTAGCCGGGCATGGGCCGCTCCGGCATCCACTGGCCGACCTTGCCCCAGACACGCTTGACCATCCCACCGCCCAGCAGCCGGACGGTGTCGATCTGGTGCGGCCCCTGGCGGTACGGCACGCCGCCGCCCTGGCTGAAGTCGAGTTCGTCGGGCGTCCGCGGCCGCAGCATCCAGTCCGTGTACGCGATGAGGTGGATGGCCCGCACAGCCCCGATCTCGCCCGACTCGATAACCTTCCGCATCGTGCGGTAGGGCAGCGCGAAGCTGGCGGTGTGAGCGCAGACCAGGTGCACCCCGGCCTTATCGCACTCCTCGACCATCTGCTCCGTCTCCTTGAGCGAGATGGCCATGGGCTTCTCGACCATTACATGCTTCCCGTGGCGCGCCGCCGTGATCGTGTGTTCGGCGTGGAAGCGGTTCGGTGAGGCGATGTAGACGGCGTCCACGTCGGGGTCCTTGCAGATGTCCTCCGCGCTCTCGTACACCTTGACGTCGGGAAACCGCTCTTTGAAGCGTTCCCGGGTAACGGGGACCACGTCGCACCCGGCTGCCAGGTTGACGATGTCCGGCTGCTGCACCACCGACCGGAGGATCTCGAGTCCTCCGACGCCGATGCCGATGACACCGATGTTGATGCGCTTTGTAGTGCTGGCGGTCTCTTCTGCTGTCGTAACCATAGCGACGACCTCCCCTTTGAATCGTGCTTCCTTACGTGAGCCGGATTGTGCGCTTTTTGCGCTCAACCGTCGAGTGCGAGCGCCACGGCGCCTGACCCGCAAGGGATTCGGTATTCGTTGCGCCCATTAGGGAGGAGCGACAAAGCGGGAGAACGCCTCGTTCCCGAGGAGGCGTCCGTCCTCGGTGAGGCGGAGCGCGCCATCGGCCCATTCCAGCAGGCCGAAGTCGATGCACTCCAGAGTGGGACCAGGGAACGCGTCTGCGATGGCCTCACCGAAACGCTCGCAGAACGCTGTATCCGCAACGCCTTCGTTCAAGCGCAGGCCCATCATCATCGTCTCGGCCATCGCATCGCGACGGCTCACTGGTTCGCAGTAGCCAGTGGCTGCTGCGGCAGCAATGGCGTCGGCGTCGAGTGGGTCGTCGGCCTCCCAGGCGGTGATGCGCTCTATGTAGGCGCGGGGTGGGTTGACGTTGGCAAAGCGCACGCCGAACGCGTCGAGTGCGCCGATGTCGTAGAGGTAGCTGTGCGCGCCCGGGCCAACGCCCAGGTACGGCAGGCTGCGCCAGTAGGCGAGGTTATGCGTGCTCTCCCTGTCCGGTCTCGCCCAATTGGATATCTCGTACTGTTGCACCCCAGCTTCCGCGAGCATCGCCTGCGCAAGGAGGTACATCTCCGCAGCGAGATCAGGGTCGGGCTCCGGCGTCCTGCCGAGGCGCACGTCGGCTTCCAGCGGTGTGCCGGGTTCGAGCGTGAGAGCGTATGCGGAGAGGTGGTCCGTGCCCAGTTGGATGGCCTGTTCGACGGAGCGCTCCCAAGTGGCGACGAGCTGATCGGGCAGGCCGAACATGAGGTCGAGGCTCACGTTGGCGAAGCCCGCCTTGCGGGCGTCGAGCACCGCCTGCGCAGCGCGTGCAGCATCGTGGCGGCGTCCAAGCATCGCGAGTTCCGCATCGTCGAACGACTGCGCGCCGATGGATATGCGGTTGAACCCGGCATCGCGCATCGCGGCGAGGCGCTCGAAGGAGCAATCGCCGGGGTTCGCCTCCAGTGTCGCTTCAGCCTTGTCCGGCAGGTCGAACGATGTGCGTATCGCGTCCATCAGACGTTGGAGGTCAGCGGTTGGGATGTAGGACGGCGTGCCACCACCGAAGAAGACGCTCGCGAGCGTTGGCCGTCCGAGCCACGCGCCCCACTGCTCGATCTCCCGCGCGAGCGCGGCAACGTAGGGGGGCATGAGCGATTCGATGCCCGCGTAGGTGTTGAAGTCGCAGTAGGGGCACTTGGACTCGCAGAAGGGGATGTGGACGTAGAGTGCGAGTCCGGCGTTCAGGGACGGCTGCCCGTGCTGCGTTGCGCCCGCCTCGCTCACTGCCCTGCCCTCCCGCTAGACGTTGAACAGGAAATTGACGACGTCGCCGTCGCGCATCACGTAGGTCTTGCCCTCGGTGCGGAGGAGCGCCTGCTTGCGCGCCTCAGCGATGCTGCGCGTACGTGCGAGGTCCTCGTAGGCGACAACCTCCGCGCGGATGAAGCCGCGCTGGATGTCCGAGTGTATCTTGCCCGCCGCCTCCACCGCGCTCATACCTTTCGTGATCGTCCATGCGCGGGTCTCGTCCTCGCCGGTCGTCAGGAACGAGAGGAGGCCAAGCAGGTCGTAGGAGAGGTTGATCATGCGGTCGAGGCCAGGTTCGCCCGCGCCGAGCGACTCGCGGAACTCGGCTTCGTCCTCCGGTTCCATCTGTGCGAGGTCTGCCTCCAGCTTGCCGCAGAGTGCCGCGGCTCCGACGCCGGGCCGCGCGAACCGTTCGCGCATCTCCGCCTCCATCGCGTCCGCACCGTCTATGTCGTCCTCGCCGATGTTGAAGACGACGATCAGCGGTTTCGCGGTGAGCAACTGGAAGTTCTCCAGGAAGGGTCTCGCCTCGACTGGCAGCTCCTGTTCGCGAACGGGGACCTCGTTCTCCAGTCCGGCGCGGATGAGGCCGAGGATGTGCTGCTCCCGCGTGAGCAGATCGCGCTCCGCCTGCCGGGCAGAGCGCAACTGCGAGGCGATACGCTCCTGCCGCCGTTCGAGAATAGCGAGGTCGGAGAAAGTGAGTTCGAGTTGCATGGTGGCCGTGTCCCGGTAGGGGTCGACCGTCTCCTGCACATGAGGCACGGAGGGATCGTTGAAGGCGCGCGCGACGAGCAGGAGGGCGTCGCAGCGTTGGAGCAGGTTGAGATACTCGCCGCCGATGCCCTTCGTTTTGCCGAAACCCTCCGGCGCAGCGGGGATGTCGATGTACTCGACCTCCGCGTGGACGATGCGCTTCGGCTTCGATATCTCAGCGAGTACGTCGAGTCGCGGGTCGGGCACTTTGGCAACGCCGATGTTGGGTTGCGACCCGCCGCTGCGGAAGGACGCGGTCTCGGCGTGGCCGCGCGTCACGGCGTTGAAGATGGTGGTCTTGCCGGAGAGCGGGAGGCCGAATATACCGATGGCCAACGAGCGGACCTCGCGAGGAGAAAGATAGCGCCCCGCACCAGCGGGGCCACGCCTCCGATTCTATCCCACCCTACCCGCTCAGCGCCTGCGCAGCGAGCACCACGACAACGAACGTCAGAAGGATGGCGGCGATAGCGATACCGACGGGCGGGCGTCCGAGGAACGCGAGCGCGTCGTCAGGCCCGCGTTCACGTGCGTAGGCGCTGAGCAGCAACAGGCGCGCCCAGCCTGTCGCCGGAGCAACTGCGAGGGCGCTGGCGCGCCGGGCAAGCACTCCAACCAGGCGTTCGAAGAAGGTGAACACGGATTCCAGTGGCGTCTGTATCAGAACGCGGGCGACCGGCCCCGCCTTCCGGTAGACCCAGTCCGTGTCAATGGTGATCGTCGCCTCGCCGCCGAGTATGCCTCGCAGCAGCCAGAAGCCGACCGCCGTGAAGCCGAGCATCTGAAGCGTCCGCACCACGTGGTCGCTGTAGTACGGCTCGTAAGTGTTCGCGTAGGGCAACTGGTCGTACAGCGCGGTCGGGTATACGCCGATACCGATGCATAGGGCCGCAGCGAATACCATCGCCACGATCATCCCGCGGGGCACCGGGCCGACGTGGATGTCGTCCCGCCGCGGCCCGAACCAGGTGAAGTACGGGAGTTTGAGGCCGGTGTGCAGGAATGTTCCCACGGACGCCAGATAGAGGAGGGCGACCGCCCAGTAGATATGCTCCTTCTCTGCGGCATAGATGACCAACGACTTGGACACGAAGCCGCTGAACAATGGGAACGCCGAGATGGCGAAGGCGCCGACCATGTAGAGCACGACCACCAGTCGCATACGGTCGGATATACCGCCGAGAGCGGTGAGCGTGCGGCGGCCGGTCGCATATACCGCAGCGCCAGCGCCCATGAACAGCAGTCCCTTGTAGATGACGTGGGCGAACGCGTGTGAGACCGCCCCGTTGATGGCGATCTCGGTACCGATGCCCACGGCAGCCACCATGTACCCCACCTGGCTGATGATGTGGTACGCGAGCAGGCGGCGGATGTCGTTCTCCAGCACCGCGAAGACGACGCCGTAGAGGGCCATGATCACGCCGAGGAAGATGAGTATCTCCCAGCCTGGGAAGCCTCGGGCCAGGACATAGACCGCCGTCTTGGTGGTGAAGGCGCTCAGGAACACGCTGCCGGTGACGCCAGCCTCCGGGTAGGCATCCGTGAGCCATGCGTGCAGGGGGACGATCGCGGCGTTGATGGCGAAGCCCCCGAGAACGAGCCATCCGGCGACCGTGCCTTCGAAGAGCGCGAAGTCGAGCGAACCGCCGGTGCCAAGGTGCCAGAGGATGCCCGCAAGTAGCGTGCTGCCGCCAACCATGTGCACGAACAGGTAGCGCGTGCCCGCAGCGCGCGAGCCGGGGTAGCCTCCCGCCCAGATCAGGTAGGCGGACGTGAGCGCCATCAGCTCCCAGAAGAGCACCAGCGTCAGCAGGTCCCCGGCGAACACGACCCCTATGGACGTACCGGCGTAGCCAAGAGCCGCCGCCTGCTGGTAGCGGTCGTTGAGGTGCCAGGCGTAGATGCCGCCCAGCGCTGCGGCGATCGCGAACACGTACCCGAACACGAGGCTCAAAGCGTCGGCGCGCAGCGGCTCGAGTTCGAGAAACAACCAGGTGAACGTCCACGAGTCGCCCGCATCAAGTCCCCATATCAACTGGGCGAGGACGAGCAGCGGCGCGCCGACCGCGATGGCCTTGCGGACGATGCGCACAGGGATCAGTGCGACGAGGACCGCCGCGACGACCATGATGGCGACGGGGGGGAAGCTAAACATCGCCGTGCTCCCCAGGCTCCGCCTCGACGTGCTCGCCCGTGTACGGGTCGTCGTGCTTCATCAGGAAGGTGTGGCCGACCCATTTCGAGATGACAACGATGCCGATACAACCCGCCAGGCCGAAGCCCACCCAGAACAGGAGCACGTCGCTGCCTGCAAAGAGGAACTCGCGATGGCCGACGAGGAACAC
>DAOUHT010000123.1:0-15166 GCA_034428375.1 Dehalococcoidia bacterium
GTGCAACGGGGCGAAGAAGAACTGTTCACCAACGAAACCGTCATCTCTGAGACGGCATACGTGCTCTCCTCCTCTCGCTTGCCGTACCGGTTGACGCACGAGGAGATACGGGAGCGCCTTCTGCCTATATTGACCCTCCGTGGAGTCAGGCTCCCTCAGAAGCGGGTCTGCATCAGTGCTTTGGATATCTACGCCGCTTCTCCGCCCTTCGACTTCGAGGATGCGCTCGCCGTGGCGCACATGGAGCAGGTGGGGATTGCCGAGATAGTCAGTTACGACAGGGACTTCGACCGGGTCCCAGGTGTTCAGCGTGTCGAACCCTGAGATTCTTGTGTCCTGCTCCAATACGAGAGAAACGCCATGGCTTTCCTGAAACGGCTCATCATCTGGACGGTGCTGGCCGTCCCGCTCGGCATCGGCATCGGAGCGGTCGTCTCTTTGACCTGGGGCCCGGACTCCGACATCGACCGTGCGACTGCCGGGTTCAACGGCGCTATCGCGGGCTTCTGGCTCGGCATCATCGGCGCGCTGGCGGCTGCCGTGACGACGCGCATCGCCCGTGACCTGCTCCGGCGGGCAGGGGGCTCGGAATGCCTCACCGGCGGGGTTATCGTGTTGGGTCTATTTGCGGTGGGGCTTGGTGTGCTGACTCAGGCCTGACCGGTTACGCTGCTGCGCCCACCGGCAGGTCTATCTCGTACTTCGCCAGCATCCCGTCCAGGAATGCAGCGGTCTTCTCGTCCGCTTCTACGAGGGGCAACCGGAGCCCGCCGACGTTGAAGCCCGCCTTGTTCAGGCAGTACTTGACCGGTATCGGGTTCGAGACGACGAAGAGGCCCGACGACATCGGCAGTTGGCGCTTGTGCTCCGTCGCCGCTGCAGCGAGGTCGCCCGACGCGGTGAGCTCGATGAGCCGCTTGATCTGCCGCCCGATGAGGTGCGACGCCACGCTGACGACGCCCCACCCGCCGAGGCTGACGACCCCGAACGTGTCGCTGTCGTTACCGCTCCACACGCGGAAGCCGTCCGGCGCGTCGCGGATGATGGTCCCGATCTGCGCGAGGTCGCCCGACGCCTCCTTCGTGCCAACGATGTTCGGCACGTCGTGCGCGAGGCGCAGGGTCGTCTCCGCGGTCATGTTGACGATGGTGCGGCTCGGCACGTTGTAGAGGATGCAGGGCAGGGAAGTGCTCTCCGCGACGGCCTTGAAGTGACGGTACAGCCCCTCCTGCGTGGGCTTGTTGTAGTAGGGCACCACCAGCAGCTGCGCGTCCGCGCCCGCCTCCTCCGCCATCTGCGCGAGCTTGATCGTCTCGCCGGTGCCGTTCGTGCCGGAGCCTGCGATGACGGTTGCGGAGCCGCCGATCGCCTCTTTGACTTCGGTCCAGAGGCGCAGGTTCTCCTCGTGAGCGAGCGATGGGTTCTCGCCGGTCGTGCCGGTCACGACGAGGCCGTCGCTGCCAGACGCCACGAGCGCCTGTGCGAGCCGCCGCGCCTGCCCGTAGTCGATCTCCATCGCCGCGTCGAACGGCGTAACCATTGCTGTGATGAGACGGCCTATGTCGGTCATGCCCCGCCTCCTCCCGAAGGGGTGTGCGCTACAGATTCTACCCGACGTGGGCAACGGGCAGTGGGACGCGCTCCGCTTGCGCGGGGACGGGATATGACAGACCATCGGAGCCGCCATGGCGCTCGACCTGACCAAGACTGCCGGACAGCTGTACTCGGCGATGCCCTCCATGCGCGAGCAGTGGGACTCGCACGAGCGAGCGCTGGACCGCGCCGCCGGGCACTTCGCGACCGCCAACCCGCACGAGACGGAGGAGCGGCGCACGGCAGGGAGGGCGACGTGGCTCGCCGCCCGGCTGGACGGCGCGCTCCGTGGCGCGTACCCACCGCCCCCGCTGCCGCCCGACCACGTCGTCGTTGCGGTGGACGGCTCGCACGTCGACGTCGACCGTCACGCGGCGGCGCGCTGCTTCCTCATCAACATCGGCTACGTCACGTTGCGTTACGGCGAGGTCCCGCACGCCGAGCTCCGCAGCGAACCGCACCTGTACGCCGACGACTCGTCGCTCGCGCTGCGCGATCCGCACGGCGTGCGCGAGGCGAACATCGAGGGCGCGCTGCTCGGGATGCACCGTGCGGTCATGGAGATCGAGGCGCTGGCCGATGCGGTCGAAGCCGCGCCGGAGGGGCTGCCCGTGCTCGGCCTGCTGGACGGCACGCTCGTGCTATGGGGGCTGACCGGCGGCATGGACTTCGTGCGCGAGGAGCTGGTGGACCGCCGGCTGACGCATGCGATGGACCGCCTGCGCGCGGAGTCGCAGCGGCGCACGCTTGCTATCGCGAGCCACATCAGCCGTCCACGCAGCGCGGAGGTGATGAGCGCGCTCCGCATCTCGCGCGACGTCTGCCAGCACGAGACGGTGAACTGCGACGCCCACTGCGGCCAGCTCCGCCGCGGCGAGCGCAACTGCGATGTGGTCGGCGGCGTGACGGACGCGGCGCTCTTCGCACAGGAACTGGAGCCGGGGGAGCGCTCCGCGCTCTTCCATAGTGCATCGAGCATCGTGACCGAGCACTATGGCGACCACCAGGTGTGCTTCTTCTACGCTAACGTGGGCGAGGAGATCGCGCGCATGGAGATGCCCTCGTGGACGAGCGAGGAGGGCATCCGGCTGGCGCACGCGGGACTGCTCGCGCAGACGGAGAAGGGGCACGGCTACCCGCTGGCGCTGCAGGAGGCGCACGAGCAGGCGGTGATCAACGGAGCAGACCGCGAATATTTCGCGCGGCTGCTGTACGAGACGGTATCGTCGGAGCGGATGCCCGCCCCGACGTCGCAGAAGGCGCGCAGCAAGCGGACGCGTTTCGTCTGACAGAGGGGGCGAGATTCCCGCCTTCGCGGGAATGACGGGTGAAGGGCGGGAATGACGGGTGAAGGGCGGGAATGACGGACAGATGGGTGGGGTCCAGGCGCGGGACGCAACGAATACGAGACAGGGAGGAGCGCGGAATGGCGCAGAACGGCTACAAGGTCATGGACTCGGATATGCACATCGTCGAACCGTCGGACATGTTCGACAAGTATCTGGATGCGCGGTTTGCCGATCAGGCGCCGCGCATCTCCCGCGCGCCGGGCAAGCGGGTGGGGGTGTTCCTGTTCGACGGCGAGCGGCTCCCGACCTGCGACGTGGACAACCCCCATCGCATGCAGGGCATGACGAACCGCACGGACGCCGCTACCCGCCCGATGCGCGAGCGCGGCTACGACGGGCCGTCGCAGCTGGAGGCGATGGACATGGAAGGCATAGACGTGGCGGTGATGTACCCCACGGTCTGCCTCTACGTGCCGAACGGACTGGACGACGTGGACGGCCCGCTCTCCGCGGCGGTCTGCCGTGCTTACAACAACTGGCTGTACGACTTCTGCCAGACGGACCCGGCGCGGATGAAGGTCGCGGCGATGGTGCCGCAGCACGACCCGAAGGAGGCGGTGTGGGAGGCGCGCCGCGCGGTGAACGAATTGGGCGCGGTGGGCATCTACATGCGCCCAAACTTCGTGAACGGCGTGACGTTCCACAGCGCGGACTACGCCGAGCTCTGGGCGACGCTGGAGGAGCTGAACGTTCCGGTGGGATTCCACGAGGGCACCGGCTCCGTCTACCACCAGGACGGCTCCGAGTTCGCCGACAACCGGCTGATGCTGCATGCGTGCTCGCACCCCATCGGCATGATGAAGGCGATGATCAGCATGATCTGCGGCGGCGTGTTCGAGAGCTTCCCGGGCCTGCGCGCCGCGTACCTGGAGGCGAACGCGGGCTGGGTGCCGTTCTGGCTCGGGCGGATGGACCGCGACTACTCGCTCTACCGCGAGTGGGACGCGCCGTTCCTGACGCGCCTGCCCAGTGAGTACTTCGCGAGCAACTGCTACGTGGGCACGGAGGCGGACGAGGCCGAGCTGCGCTACACGGTCGACGCCGTGGGCGGGAGCAACATCGTCTTCTCGTCCGACTACCCGCACCACGACTCGGAGTTTCCGGAGTCCGTCAACGAATTCCTCAGCCACGAGGACCTGGCGGAAGAGGTGAAGCGCAACATCCTCTGGGACAACTGCGCCAGGCTCTACGCGCTCGACCGGTAAGGGGCGGACATGACCGCACTTCTCCCTGCGTGGATCACGCGGGACGCCGCCCTCATCATCGCGGCGCGGGCGCTGCACACGTTCTCGCAGGGCCTGCTGGCCGTTATGTTGGCTGTCTACCTCAGGGAACAGCTGGGGATGGCCGTATTCCTGGTGGGGCTGTTCTTCAGCCTGGGGTTCGCGAGTACGGCGGCCTTCTCGTTCCTCTCCACGTTCGTCAGCGAGCGCGTCGGGCGGCGCAAGCTGATGGTCTCCTACTCGTTGATCACGCTGGCTGGGAGCGTGGGGCTGGTTGTCACCTCGAACCCGGCGGTGCTGCTGCCGTTCGCGTTCATCGGCTCGTTCAACGGCGCCGCCGGTAACGTCGGGCCGACGCAGTCGCTGGAGCAGGCGGCGATCGCGGGGGTGGTGGAACCGCAGCGGCGCACGGAGCTCTTCGCGCTCTACCGGGTGGCCGCGGCGAGCGCCGGTGCGCTGGGTGCGCTGGCTGCGGGCCTGCCCGTTGCGCTGCAAGCGCTTGAGGGCGTGAGCGAGCCTGCATCCTTCCGCATCGTGCTGTGGGGGATGGTGGGACTGCGACTGGTGATAGCGCTCCTGTTCATGCTGATCTCCGACAAGGTGGAGGCCGAGCAGGGGCGCCGGGAGTGGGTGAACCCGGTGCGGCTCCCGTCCAGCAGCCGCATATTCACGCTCTCGGGGCTGTTCAGCCTGGACCAGCTTGCCGGCGCCATCATCGTGCGCGGCCTGCTGGCGCTCTGGTTCGTCGAGCGGTTCGGGCTGGACCTCGCCTCGCTGGGGGTGCTCTTCTTCGTCGCGCAGATCATCGGCGTGGCGTCGCTGGGGATGGCGGGGAAGATCGCGAACCGCATCGGCCTCATCAACACCATGTCGCTGGCGCACCTGCCGTCGGGGCTGCTGCTCATCTGCATAGCGTTCTCGCCGTGGGCGTGGCTGGCGGTGGGGTTGCTGCTCTTCCGGTCCCTGTTCGACCAGATAGACGTTCCCGCGCGGGACTCCTACATCATGTCCGTGGTCCAGCCGCACGAGCGGGTGGCGATGGGAAGCATCCACATCGTGGGGCGCTCCATCTCCGGCACCATCGGCCCGACGCTCTCCACGGGCGTGCTGCAGGCCATCGCGCTCAGCGCACCGCTCGTCGGCTCGGCGCTCGTGAAGGTGACGTACACGCTGTCGCTCTACTTCATGTTCAGGAACGTTAAGGCGCCGCAGGAGATGCGCGCCGCCGAGCGGCGGGAGGCCGAGTAGCCGGGGCGGGCTAGGGATAGTCTGAATAAGGCCGGTGGATGCGGGTGACAAGCATGAACTTCTCCCTGCCAGAGGGGGCGAGATTCCCGCCTTCGCGGGAATGACGGGCTCACGCGGGTTGTTCAGAGCATCCCTAGGTTCAATACTCTCCCGGGGCGGTCTCCTCCACTTCGAGGTCCCCGTCGTACTGCTCCGCCAGCCACCACGAGACTTTGAAATGGTTGGTCAGCCGCTCTTCGAGCACGCCCAGCCGGCGGTACTCGCTGATGAGGTTGTTGAACAGCTCCTTCACGCTCTGCTCTGCCTCATCCATCGTCTTGCCGTAGCCCGTGAGCCCCAATTCCGGGATCTGCGCGACGCAGACGTCGCCCCGGTACTCCTTCGTCAGGGTGGTGGCTACGATAATCTTCCCGGTCTCAGCCATGGCGGTCTCCTGCGGCGGGCATTGTATCCCGCGGTGGCGCGGCGCACGCCTCCTCGTGTGAGGCGTCGCCGAGAGGTCGGAAGTGGGTGAATCTGCTAGACTCACTCACAATGGCGCGCCAGCGCCTGACAACTCTGCAGAGGTTGAGATGACCGGCGACGCTCACCAGTTCCTCGCGGAAGGCCTCGTTACCAGCCCTCAGCGGTTCATCGCGGGCGGCTCCTACGTTGGCCTCAAGACCTACGCTCCCGACAAGATGGACGTGGGACTGCTCCTCTCCGAATTGCCGTGCCGAACCGCGGGCGTCTACACCACCAACAAGTTCGTTTCGCCGTCGGTGACGCTCACGAAGCAGAACGTCGATGCCGGAAAAGTACGCGGCGTGTTCGTGACCAGCGGCATCGCCAACGCGGGCGTCGGCGAGCAGGGCATGACGGACGTCAAGGAGTGCCTGCAGCTCGCCGGGGACCACCTGGGCGTCGGAGCGGACGAGCTGGGCGCAGGCACCACGGGCGTCATCGGCGTGGAGCTGCCCATGGCGCTCATCAGGGGCGGCATGTCCGGCATCACCGTCGGCCGCGGCGGAGGCGGACTCTTTGCCCGCGCCATCATGACGACCGACCGCGTCCCGAAGTCCGCCGCGGTGTCGTTCACCTGCGCCGGCGGGGAGACGGTGACCATCGGTGGGTGCGTCAAGGGCTCCGGCATGATCCACCCGAACATGGCCACGATGCTCGCCTTCCTCACGACGGACGCCGCCGTGGACGGCGCGTTCCTGGACGCGGCGCTCCGCAACTGCGCCGACGACACGTTCAACATGGTGACGATAGACGGCGACACCAGCACGAACGACATGGTGCTGCTGCTCGCCAACGGGGCCGCCGGGAACGCGGAGATAGGCGACGGTTCGCCGGACGCGGAAGCGTTCGGCGCTGCGTTGTACGCGCTCTGCTCCCATCTCTCGCGAGAACTCGTCCGGGACGCGGAGGGCTCCTCCAAGGTCTTCTCCGTGCGGGTGGCAGGCGCGGCGAGCAAGACCGACGCCCGGCTCGCGGCCCGCGCCATCGCCGCGTCCCTGCTCGTGAAGTCTGCGATACACGGCAACGACCCCAACTGGGGGCGAGTCGTCTGCGCGGCGGGTTACAGCGGCGCCGACCTGGACGTGAGCCAGGTCTCCTTCTTCATCAACGACGTCGCGATCATGGAGGGCGGGACGCCGATCCCGTTCCACCGGGAGAGCGTCATAGCCATCATGAGCAGGGAAGAGGTCGCACTCACGGTCACGCTGGGAATGGGCGAGCACGAAGCGACCGCATGGGGCTGCGAACTCACGGAAGAGTACGTGGTGTTCAACAGCGCCTACACCACGTAAACGGCGGCTCATCCGGCCCGAAGGGCTCTCATGGAAGCAGACAGCCCCATCATCCTCATCAAGATCGGCGGCAGCACGCTGAGTTCGGAGGACACGTCCTTCGCAGACGTGGCCGGGCTGCAACGGCAGGGCGCACGTGTGGTCATCGTGCACGGCGGCGGGCCCGCCATCACCTCCTGGATGGCGAAGATGGGCATCCACGCGGAGTTCGTGCGCGGCTTGCGCGTCACGGATGGCCCGAGCCTCGAGGTCGCGACGGCGGTGCTCGCCGGCCTCATCAACAAGCAACTCGTGTCGGAGATGCGGAGCCTCGGCGTGAACGCCGTCGGCGTCTCCGGCGCGGACGGCGGACTGCTGTGCGGGCGCATCACGGACCCCGACCTGGGGTTCGTCGCGGGTGAATTGGAGGCCGACGCCTCGCTCATCGAACGCCTGACCGACGCGGGCTACGTGCCGGTCGTTTCGCCCATCGCATCGAGCGCGGACGACGGCGGGCATCTGCTCAACGTGAACGCGGACTCGGCGGCGGGCGCGCTCGCCGTTGCGCTGGGCGCGCAGCGCCTCGTCTTCCTGACGGATGTGGACGGCATACTGAATGCGGACGGACGCCTCATCAAGCGCGTTCCGCTCGACACGGGCGAAGAGCTCCTGCACTCCGGCGTCGTGAAGGGTGGGATGCTGCCGAAACTGGAGGCGTGCATCCTGGCTGCACGCGCCGGCGTCAAGGCGGGGATCATCAACGGAACGAGCTCCGGAGCGCTGCCCTCTTGGCTGGAGGGATCGCTCCCTGGCACGGCAGTCGCCTGAAGAGCGGGATGCCATGACCACGCGCCCCCCGGACGACTACGAAGAAGGCGAACTGCCGGAGTGGCTCCGGACGCTCTTCTCCCGTGAGAGCCTCTTCTTCCAGGCGGGCGTCGTGCTCGCGGGCCTGTTCGCGCTCTACCTGCTGCTGGACCTGCTGCGCGGGGCGTACACGAACTGGCTCTGGTTCTCCCACCTGGGCCTGCGCAGCGTCTACAGCACGGTGCTGTTCACGCGCATCTGGCTCTTCATCGCCGGGCTGGTGGTCAGCGGCGGTGCGCTCTGGCTGAGCTACTACGCCGCGTTCAGGTATGCGTGGGGCGAGAGCGTCTTCCGGTTCTCCCTGACCACGATCCAGTGGATACGGCTGTCGCTCATCGTGGGCTCGGTCGCGATGGGCGGCTTCATCGCGTTCACGTTCGCGTCCAGCCTCGCGAACCAGTACGGCAACTTCCTGCTGTTCATGAACGCCGCGGACTTCGGCATCGAGGACCCGCAGTTCCACAACGACGTCGGCTTCTACACGTTCGTCCTGCCCGTGCTGCACACCGTCCAGGGATGGTTGATGGGACTCGCCCTCGTCACCCTCGTCACGACGACAGGGCTGTACATGCTCATCTTCAGCGCACGGGGGATAAACCCGGCCATCAGCACGGGAGCCCGCACCCAGCTGGCGCTGACCGGCGCGTGGTTCATGGTCACCATCGCCTTCGCGCACTTCCTCGACCGCTACGAGACGCTCTTCTCGCCCGCGGGAGCGGTGACCGGCACGGCCTACACCGACGTGAACGCACGCCTGCCCGCGCTGCTGGTGCTCACGGTCATCGCGCTGATCTCCGCCGGCATCATGCTGTACGCGATCCGAGTGGCGAACCTGCGGCAGTCGCTCCGGCTCATCTTCGCGGCGTTCGGGCTCTGGCTCATCGCGGGGATAGTCGCGGGGATCGGATGGCCCGCGCTGACCCAACGCCTCGCCGTCGCGCCGTCCGAGTTGCAGCGCGAGCGCCCCTACATCGAGCGCAACATCGAGTGGACGCGCCGAGGCTTCGACCTCGGGCGCGTGGACACGCGGCTCCACGACGTGCGCGAGGAGACGCTGGCCGAGGGAATCGCCCGGAGCCCGGAGACGATCCGCAACATACGCCTGTGGGACCCGCGCCCGCTGGAAGCCGTGCTGAACCAGTTGCAGCACCTGCGCCTCTACTACTCGTTCCTGGACGTGGACGTGGACCGCTACGTCGTGGACGGGGAGTACCGGCAAGTGCTGCTCGGCGCTCGCGAACTCTTCCAGAGCGGGTTGGACGACGCCGCGCAGAACTGGGTCAACCGCTCCGTCATCTACACCCACGGCTACGGCGCGGTGATGAGCACCGCCACGACGTTCAGCGAGTCCGGTCAGCCCGACTTCATTGTGCGGGACGTTCCCCCCACCGGCGCGTTCGATATCACGCAGCCGCGCGTCTACTACGGCGAGGCGTACGGCATCGACGAGGAAGAGTACATCGACCGCCTGAACCTCGACCCGGACGTGGCCGCCGAGATACGGCCCGGCATCATCACGAACGACGCCATCGTTGTGAACACGAACGAGCCGGAGTTCGACCGTCCTGCCGGAGAGGAGACCGAGAAGCCTGAGTACATCGACCGCTACGACGGAAAGGGCGGCGTGCCGCTGAGCAGCCTGTTCAAACGCGCAGTATTCGCGTGGGAATTGCTCGACGTAAACATCCTGCTCAGCCGCCAGCTCACACCGGAGAGCAAGGTGCTCTACCGACGCAACATCAGGGAGCGCGTCGGCGAGGTCGCGCCGTTCCTCGAACTCGACGACGACCCGTACCTCGTCATCAACGACGGACATCTCTACTGGATACAGGATGCGTTCACCACGACCGACCGCTTCCCCTACTCACGCCGCATCGACAGCAGCAGGGTGGGATTCAACGGTGACTTCACCGGATTCGAGCGTCCGTTCAACTACATCCGCAACAGCGTAAAGGTGGTGATCGACGCATTCGACGGCTCCATGGACTTCTACACCATCGAGACGGGCGGGCCGGACCCGGTGCTCCAGACCTACCGCAACATCTTCCCTGACCTGTTTACCCCCATCGAGGAGATGCCTCCCGGCCTGCGCGAGCACATCCGCTATCCGGAGGAGTTGCTGCGCGCCCAGGCCGACACGTTCCTCCAGTACCACATGACGGACGTGAAGGAGTTCTTCCTGAAGGAGGACGAGTGGGAGTTCTCGCAGGAGGTCGTCGGCACGGACGTCATCGGGGACGACGGTCGGCCCCTGGGTCCGCGCAACCGCACCATCACGCCGTACTACGTCATCATGAAGGTGCCGGGCGAGGACGTGACGGAGTTCGTCCTCATCCTGCCGTTTACGCCCAAGGACAAGCCGAACCTCGTGGCGTGGATGGCGGCGCGCTCGGACGGTCCGAACTACGGGGAGAGCATCGTCTTCGAGTTCCCGCGCGAGCGTATCTTCAACGGTCCCAGCCAGATAGAGGCGCGCATCGACAACGACCCGGTCATATCGGAGCAGTTCACGCTCTGGAACCAGTCCGGCTCGCAGGTGTACCGGGGCAACCTGCTCGTCATCCCCATCGGCGAGACGTTGCTCTACGCGGAGCCTATCTATCTACGCGCGGAGTCGCTCGCCTTCCCTGAGCTGAAGCGCGTCATCCTCGCCACGAACACGAAGGTCGTGATGGAGCCGACGCTGGACGAGGCCGTGGCCGCGCTGCTCGGCGACGCGCAGATCACCGTGGCCCCGGATACCGGCGAGCCGGTGGAGGGCGTATCGCGCGACGAATTGCTGCGTATTCTCGACGGAATCGCGCAGGCGTTAGAATCCATGCAGGGCGGCGCACAGGACCTCGACGATTCCGTGCAAGCCTTGCGAGACCTCATAGGGGAGAGCAACCGATGACCACCGACTCCACCGCACACGACTCCGCCTACTGGATGGCGCAGGAGTCCGACTACTACGTCCACACCTTCAACCGCCAGCCCATCGTGATAGAGCGGGGAGAAGGCGCGCGAGTCTGGGACGTCGACGGCAACGAATACCTCGACTTCGTGGCCGGACTGGCCGTTGTCGGCCTGGGGCACTCCCATCCCGCCGTCGCCGAGGCGGTGCGTGAGCAGGTGGGCACGCTCCTGCAGACGTCCAACCTCTACTACACCGTGCCGCAGTTGGAGCTGGGCCGGATGCTGGTGGAGAACAGCTGCATGGACAAGGTCTTCTTCGCCAACAGCGGCGTGGAGGCGAACGAGGGCGCGGTGAAGCTCGCCCGCAAGTACGGCAGGCTCCACCGCAAAGGCGCGCAGAGCGTCATCACCGTCCTCAACTCCTTCCACGGCAGGACGCTCGGCATGATTGCCGCGACGGGACAACCCGCCTACCAGGAGGCGTGGCTCCCCCTCGCCGAGGGCTTCACGAACGTCCCCTACGACGACCTCGACGCCATCCGCGAGGCGACGACCGACGAGACATGCGCCATCATGGTCGAGGTCGTGCAGGGCGAGGGCGGCGTGAACGTCCCCACGGAGGGCTACCTGAAGGGCCTGCGCGAGTGGTGCGACGAGAACAACCTCCTCCTCATCTTCGACGAGGTGCAGACGGGCATGGGGCGTCTCGGCCATCTCTGGGGCTACGAGCACTCCGGCGTTGAGCCGGACGTGATGACGATCGCCAAGGCGCTTGGCAACGGCGTGCCCGTCGGCGCATTCCTCTGCAAGGAGCGCTGCAACGTCCTGGAGCCCGGGGACCACGGCAGCACGTTCGGCGGCAACGTCCTTGCCACCGCTGCGGGACGTGCGACACTCGGCTACATGTTGGAGAACGACGTCCCCGGCCACGCTGCCCGCGTTGGCGACTACCTCCGGGCGAAGCTGGAGGAATTTGCGGCTGCGCATGCTCCGGTGACCACGGGCGTGCGCGGCGTCGGCCTGCTGCAGGCGCTGCTGTTCGACCAGCCCATCGCGCGCGCCGTCGTCACCAACGCGAACGCGGAAGGCGTGCTGCTCAACCCCGTGCTCCCCAACGCCATCCGCTTCATGCCCCCGCTCATCATCACCGAGGCGGACGTCGACGAGTGCCTCACGAAACTCGACGCTGCGCTCACGAAAACACTGGCCGCTTAGACGGCGACTCTGACACCGGAAAGGAAACCGCTTCTCCATGGCTGACAAGATCGTTCTCGCTTACAGCGGGGGTCTCGACACCTCCGTTGCCATTCGCTGGCTGCAGGAGCAGTACGGCGTAGACATCGCCACGCTCACGATGGACCTGGGCGGGCAGGTGGACCTGGAAGCCGCGCGGCAGCGCGCGCTCGACATCGGCGCCATCCGCGCCGACGTGATGGACGCACGCGACGAGTTCGTGCGCGACTACGTCTGGCCCGCGCTGCGGGCGGGCGCCATCTACGAGGGCGTCTACCCGCTCGCGACCGCGCTCGGCAGGCCGCTCATCGCCAAGCACCTCGTGCGCATCGCGCTGGAGGAAGAGGCCCTGGGCATCGCTCACGGCTGTACCGGCAAGGGGAACGACCAGGTGCGTTTCGACGTCAGCGCCGGGGCGCTCGCCCCCTCGCTCAAGGTCGTCGCGCCCGCCCGCGAGTGGGGCATGACCCGCGACGACGAGATCGCCTACGCGAAGGAGCGCGACATCGAGCTGGACCTGAACAAGCGCAGCTCCTACTCGACAGACGAGAACCTCTGGGGCCGCAGCATCGAGGCCGGCGACCTCGAGGACCCGTGGATGGAGCCCCCGGAAGAGGCGTACGCGTGGACGGTCTCCGTCGCCGCTGCCCCGGACGAACCGCGCTACGTGGAGATACGCTTCGCGGAGGGCGTGCCGGTCGCCATCGACGGCGAGGAGCTGAACGGCGTTGCGCTCATCGAGCTGCTGAACGAGGTGGCGGGCGCGCACGGCGTGGGGCGCATCGACCACATCGAGAACCGGCTCGTCGGCATCAAGTCCCGCGAGGTCTACGAAGCTCCTGCCGGGACGGTGCTGCACCTCGCACACCGCGCGCTCGAGCAGATGTGCCTCACCAAGGAGCAGTCCCGCTTCAAGGAGCGGCTGGCACAGGAGTACGCCGACATCGTCTACAACGGCCTCTGGTTCACCGCGCACCGCCGCGACCTGGACGCCTACGTCCTCAGCACGCAGCGCCACGTCAACGGCACGGTGCGCGTGCGCCTGCACAAGGGCAGCGCGACGGTCACCGGACGCGAGAGCGCCGAGGCGCTCTACCGCCACGACCTCGCTACCTACGACGCAGGCGACACGTTCGACCACCAGGCGTCGGTCGGCTTCATCTCCGTCTTCGGACTGCCGGTCCGGACGCAGGCGCGGGTGCAGGGAGAGGCCGAGTAGGTCGCTCTGCCTGCCAACGCCCCATGGGAGGTCCGGTTATTGTCATTCCGAGCGAAGCCGAGGAATCTCTCTGGAGACGCCCGTAATGCGCCAACGCTCCTCCGAGAGGATGTTGCGCGCTAAAGCGCGGGGCTCCGCTCAACATGACAACGCGGGCAGGCGGCAGGTGAGAGTGCAGCCGGCGGATTGGTGCGGCCCCCGCTCCGATCGCACCACGGTTGTCTTGTGAGTGGCGCCCTCCTCGCGCTCGCCGCCGCCGCGATGCTCGGCCTGAATACGGCAGTCGTCCGGCGGAGCATGCTCCGTGCATCGGCCTACAACGGCATTGTCATCTCCATCGTGCTCTCCGTGCCGCTGTTCGCGGTGCTCGCGCTCGCTTCCGGCCAGCTCGCGCAGGCGGGCGGCTTCACGGGCATGCAGTACGCCGTCCTCTCCGTCGGCGGCATCCTCAACTTCCTCGGCGGACGCTTCTCCCAGTTCCTCGCGATACAGGCCGTGGGCGCGAACCTCACCGCGCCGGTGCGCGTCCTCTCCGCGCTCGTTGGCGCGGTCTTCGGCATCACCCTGCTGGGCGAGCAGGTGGGACTGCTGCGAGGGACCGGCATCGCTCTGCTCATCGTCGCCCCCCTCGTCGCGTTCGCGAGGCCTCCGACCGTCCGCCTCGGGTCGCTGCAGATTGCGCGAGGCATCGTCTTCGGCCTTTCCGCGGCGGCGACCTACGGCGGCTCGACTGTCCTGTTGCGGTGGGCGCTCGACGACTCCGGCCTCACGATGCTCGGCGGTCTCGTCGCGCACGGAGCGGCGGCGGTCGTCCTCATCGCGTCACTTGCCCTGCCGGGACGGCTGCAGGGCCTGCGTGAGGTCGACCGCACTGCGTTCAAACTCTTCGTCGCCGTAACCGCCATCATGACGACGGCGCAGGTGCTCCGCTTCGCCGCCCTCGAGTCCGCCGATGCTGCCGTCGTCGCCCCGCTCACCGAAACGATGGCCTTCTTCGGCATCGGCTTCGCCTTCCTCCTCAACCGCGAGACCGAAGCCTTCAACCCGCTCGTCCTGCTCGGCATCGTTCTCGCCGCCGCGGGGGCCATCGCTATTACACTCTGACCTACAGGGAAGGAAGCGTCTGTCATGCCGAGCGGAGCGGAAGGCACAGGCTGAAGCGCAGTCGAAGCATCTCTCGGGAGGACGTTGGTGCACGATGGCATGCCTCCGAGAGATTCCTCGGCTACGCTCGGAATGACAACTAAGCAACGGAGGACGCGCGATGCGTATCGGATGGATCGGCATAGGCCGCATGGGACGCCCCATGGTGGAGAACCTCATCCGCAAGGGGTTCGACGTGACGGTGCAGAACCGCAGCCAGGGCAGGGTGCACGAACTCGCCGCCATGGGCGCGACCGTCGGCGAGTCGTTCTCCGCGATGGGCGCGGAGCTGGACGAGGTGCACACCTGCCTGCCGCAGACCGCCGCCGTGGAGCAGGTGCTCACCGGCGACGGCGGCGTGCTCGAACGGCCTAAGCCAGGGCTGATCGTCGTCGACCACAGCACGATTCACCCGGACGCCGCGCGCGCCCTCGCCGCCGCTGCCCGCGAACGTGGCGCGTCGTTCATCGACGCACCAGTCTCCGGCTCCGGCCCCGTCGCCGAACGCGGCGAGATGACCATCATGTGCGGCGGCGATGAGGAAGCCTTCGCCGCCGCGCGCCCCGCCATGGAGGCGATGGGACGCACCGTCGAGCTGATGGGCGCCTCAGGTTCCGGTGC
>DAOUHT010000124.1:0-7445 GCA_034428375.1 Dehalococcoidia bacterium
TCAGGAAGGCGCGGTCGTGCGACGTGATGAGCACCCCGCCCGGGAACCCGGCCAGGTACTTCTCGAACCACAGGTTCGCTTCGAGGTCGAGGTGGTTGGTCGGCTCGTCCAGGTACAGCAGGGCAGGGTTCCGGAACAGCAGCCGCGCGAGGCCCGCCCGCATCGCCCAGCCGCCGCTGAACTCGCTCATCGGCCGCGCGAAGTCGCTCTGCTTGAACCCGAGGCCCGAGAGGATCGTCTTCGCCTCGTGCTCCCGGTCGTCCCCACCCGCGGCGTCCAGCGCCATGTCGAGCTCGCCGAGACGCTCCAGCAGCCCCGCCTGCCGCGCCGGGTCCGCCTCCGACGCCAGCGCCTCCCGCGTCGCGGCGATGTCGGCCCCGAGCGCGATCACCTCCGCGCTGGCGTCCAGCACCTCCTGGAGCAACGGCTTGTCGTCGAACGACGCCGGCTCCTGCCGGAGATAGCCGACAGACACCCCGCGCCGCGTGGACACGTTCCCCGAGTCCGGCGGCGTATCGCCCGCCAGGATGTCCATGAGCGTCGTCTTCCCGGACCCGTTCGCGCCGATCAGCGCGATCCGGTCTCCGGCGTCCACGTTGAGGGTGAGCCCACTGAACAGCGTTCTGGTCGAGTAGGCCTTACTGATGTTGAAGGCAGATAGCATGTGGGTTCGTGCGGGGAGGGTATTGTATCAGTGGGGGTGGAGGGGCTAACGGCGTTCGTAGTCATCGACGAGCGTACGCGGGTGGGGAGGCAATGGGGCGGATTCGCGGGGAGAGGGAAGGCTAATGTGGAGGCAGGTGGGTATCTAGTGTCTCAAGGAGCCTGCGGAAGTGGGGCAACCTGCTGCTGAGTGCGCCGGGATTGACTTGTGCCAGTAGGGCGAATGAATCGCGGCCTTTGGAGTATTCTCCCTTGCTCGACGGACGTGTTGCGTTCTTCAAATCGCTGAGTACGTCCTGCCGACGCCGGTCTTCCAATTCAGTATCGGCAGGGAGGGCCTTCACGTTCATGTTGGGGAAGTATGCGACGAGAGCTTGGCGGTCAGCGAGCAGCCAAGTCTCCATAGATGTCACCATCAACTGGGCTTGATCGTCTTGGGCACCCTCCGGCCTATTCCACCCGTCGCGCTCAACGAGGTGCTTCCATGCACCGGAAGGGTCGGCATTAGCTAGATTGGCCTCCGTAACGCGGTCTTCGCTGTCTACAAGGAGGACGGGATAGTCGTTGCCTGTGGCACTAAATAGGGCGGTTCGGAAGTCATCGAATGCCTCATTCCGTGAGCCGCATGGAGAAACCCTCGGCAATCGCCCTTCAAAGCCAGCTCCGGTTAGAAGGGTGTGGAATGCTCTCCTGCAGTTGCTGTTAGTGGCCTTATTGCCGCCCCCTTCCACATACACGTGCACACTCACCAGCGGTTGCCCCCGATATGGCCGCTTGTCCAAAGCTGGCCCAAGCTGTACTTCTCCAGCCAAGTGCGCAGTTCGTCTGCATTGAGGCGGTTCATCTGCGTGGCGCCCTTGTTCTTCTCGAACACGACAATAGACTCCGGCGTGTCGGAGAGAGCGTCAATTAGGATGTCCGAGTGTGTGGTGACAATCAACTGCATCCGCTCGCTGGCCACGCGAAGGTGCTTGGCGAGCCCTGCTACGACGTCGGGGTGCAGTCCCAGCTCCGGCTCCTCGATGCACACGACCGGCGGCGGGTTCGGGTTGTACAGGATGGCCAGCAGGCACAGGTAGCGGATCGTGCCATCGGAAAGGCGGGTAGCAGGTATAGGCCTTTGGCCTCCTTCTGTGAAGAAGATTTGGACGGCTCCGCTGTTGATGATGACCTCATAGTTGGTGAAGCCGTCATATAGCTCGCGCAGGCCTTCAATGACGCTCTGTTTCGCTGCTGGCGACGTGCCCATATGGTTTAATACTAAACCAAGGTTGGAGTAATCCTCCTCAAGGCGATCGCCACGCATATCCGCAGCCTGCGATCTGCGTAGGAGGGCGTCCCGTCCGAAATGCCACTCTCTATAGATGCGTATCCGTTCATAGAGTCCGGACAGGTAAGTGATTTCAGGATAATAGTCCGGGTCGCGACGCTGAGACAGGATAGACTGAGCAATGTCCACTGTCTCTTGTGCAAGGCCGCGGTTCTCCCCTCTCTGATTTACATACGCGCGGCCATGCGTATATTCGTAGTAGAAGTAAGGCTTAGGCTGCCCTGAGTAAGCGTGTTCATTCTCGATACGCTCTGATTCGATAATGAGGTCATATTCTCTCTTGGAGAGACTTAGAAGATGCCTAAGAGGTTGGGTACCTTGTGAGTTAGCCAAGACTAACTCCAAAGCTGCAGGAGTTCCGTTAGCGGAGCCCTTCCAAAGCCACTCATCGGCACCTCCCCCTTTTCGAATGCCCGCACTGAGGTCCGAGGGTGCGCTCCTGACAAGGCTTAGCACGTCAATGAAGTTAGATTTTCCTGAAGCATTCGGGCCAATCAGGACGTTAAGTGGGCGCAATTCCAGCGCGGGAGTGTCGGGTGCGAACGAGAGCAAACCTTGGGGTCTGATGCTCTGTATGTAGGTGATTGCGGGCATGGGTCAGTCTCAACTTCAAGCAGTTTACCATACCCTACCGTGTGACACCCGCCCCTTTCGCCGACGCACCCCGACCGCGTACGCTGGTTGCATGACCGTCGGACCGGGTATCCCGGGGGCGCGAGGACCAGGAGGCGGGTGAGCAGAAATGAGCAGAAATGAGCGGGAAAGGACTAGAAAAGAGCAGCGAATGAGCAGTAATGGGCAGTTGGACTGCTCACGCGGAAGGCCGGATTCAGAGGTGGATCGAGGCCGGTGAGCAGAAATGAGCAGCATTTCCCTGTGAACCCTTCCCTCCGGCGTAGCGCGGCAGCCTCCACCCGCCGTGGCTGGACAGGCTCACCGCGTACGGCGGCCCCCGTCCTGCCCATCCTGTCCATCGATGTCGATTCCCGGCTATACTCGCCCGTGCCGCCATTCCGGGGTGGGGGAGACATGAACACTGAGATCATCGCCGTCGGCACCGAGCTCCTCATGGGCGAGACCCAGGACACCAACTCGTCCTGGCTCGGCCAGCGCCTGCCGGAGTTCGGGCTCGAACTCAAGTTCGTCACCATCGTCGGCGACGACCTCACGCGCCTCACGGAGACACTCGACCGCGCCTGGCGCAGATCGGACGTCGTCATCGCCATGGGCGGTCTCGGCCCCACGCTCGACGACATGACGCGCGACGGCATCGCCAACATGCTCGGCGAGCAGATCACCACGGACCCGGAACTCAAGGTGTGGCTGGAGGAGAACTTCTCCCGCCGCAACATCAACCCCATGCCCCAGCAGAACTACCGCCAGGCCGGCATCATCCCCTCCGCCGCCGCCATCCGCAACGCCATGGGCACCGCGCCCTCCTGGTGGATAGAGAAGGGCGACAAGATCCTCATCACGCTCCCCGGCCCCCCGCGCGAACTCACCAACATGTGGACAACCGAGATCGCCCCGCGCCTCAAGGAGCGCCTCCCCGGCCAGAAGATCATGGCCCGCACCTTCAAGACCATCGGACTCAGCGAGGCCGCCGTCGACGAGATGGTGCGCGACGTCTACGACGTCCCCGGCATGGACTTCGGCGTCTACGCGAAGCAGGACGGCATCTACCTCCGCGGCATCGCGAAGGCCGACACCGAAGCCGAGGCCCTGACGACCCTCCTCCGCGCCGAAACGATGGTGCGCGACGCCCTGGGCGACTACATCTGGGGCACCGACGAGGAGTACCCGCCGGAACGCGTCGGCGACCTGCTGCGCGAGAAGGGCTACACGCTCGCGGTGCTCGAGTCGTGCACCGGCGGCATGATCGGCGCCGCCCTCACGGAGATCCCCGGCTCGTCCGGCTACTTCGTCGGCGGCGCCATCACCTACTCCGACGACATGAAGGCGCAGGCCGGCGTCCCTCGCGAGACGCTCGACGCCCACGGCGCGGTCAGCGAGGAGACTGCCCGCGCCATGGCCGACGCCGCCCGCGCCACATACGCCGCCGACTGCGGCGTCAGCGTCACCGGCGTCGCCGGCCCCGGCGACCAGGACGGCGTCAAGGCCGGCACCGTCTACATCGGCGTCTCGACCCCCTCCACCTCGAGCGTCACCCGCCACGAGTTCCCCTCCCGCCGGCCCCTCGTCCGTAACCGCGCCGTCACCGCCGCCCTCCTCCAACTGATCCGCGCCCTCCAATCGGAGGCGTAGGGGAGGCCCTCGTGGGGAGGCAGTGGCGAGTGAGGGAATGCGCAAATCACTGCGCGAGTAGAAGGAGAGTGTGACTAAGCTGGAGGCGCAGGGGCCACGCGAAAGTGGAGCGCGTGCACTTCAGTGCCGTCTATGAGCCAGCTGACTTGGTAGTCCCCATACTTCTGAAGAGGGACCCCATATAGGCCATTTACGATTCGAGAAGTTCTGTAGGTCATCCCTTCCGCAGGAGCCGGGATATCAAGATTGCCGGTGATGGGAGGGATAATGTCCTTCGCATCAGCATCTTGTAGGTGCATCTCAAAGGTTCTGGTCCGCTGAGTCTCATTCGGCGTGAACTTTAGGGCGAGAACGGCGAACAGTTGAGCGTGGTTTGCTGGTAGGGACGCGGCATAGACGGAGTCGATTCCAATGCCAACTGCAGTGAGCTTATTGCCCGGCTCTGCGTAGTCGCAGAGGAATGCGTACTCAACATTCATGAGGCGCTAGGCCGTGCCAGTGTACGTAGGAGGCCAAGCCTTGAAGTAGGAAGGGTTGTCTGCTGTCGTGGAATAATGAAGGACCGCTTCGATTGCTTCCTGTATGTTGGTCCTGAGTTCATCGAGCGTCTCACCCTGTGAGACGCAACCAGGCATCTCCGCTACCTCACCCCAGTAGCCAGTCTCTCCCTCTTCTACCTCATGGACGAGGATGGTGAACCCCGGCAGCGTAACCCTCGTCTCGACTGCACTATGCCCGATGATGTTCATCGTGTCCTCCACGCCTACTACACGTTGTCCAGGAACTCATCCTCGGTTCTGCCCGACAGGCTGATAAGCCTCTTTAGCAGTCCAATCCTGAGGATACCAGCAGGCACCGCAAGATTGTATCCATTCATGTTCACCACGCGGTGACTGCCCTTGCCTCTACGTTCCACACCTCCCAATCGAACGAAGGCTCTCACCGCTTCTTCCTGTCGAATGTTCCTAAGGGATGGCACTAGGGTTGTGACCTTATGTCGGGCGGGCTATCTCAAGCTGGCCCAGCCAGGAAGCGTCTGGGAATGTGGGTCCCGACAGATTCCCTAATGCATCCCCCCGGACGACGACGCGGCGCGCTCCTCCCGGTAGAACACCTCCTCCGGGAAGATCTCGTCCCACGGTTGCTTGCGGGCGCTGAGCCCCTGCTCCATGGAGAACGTCTGCGCCATGTCGAACGCCTTGGCGTTCGCCGTGATGCCGTAGGCGAACGGGTCGGCCCCGAACACCTCGTCGACCTCCTGCTGGAACTGCTTCCCGAACACGTAGAGCGTCGGGGGCATGGCCCGCAGCCGCTGGATGGCCAGCCGCTTGGACGACTCGAACGCCTCCATGAGGCTCACCGCCACCCACGGGTGCTCCTCCACGATGCTCTCTCGTACCACCGTCACGTGGTGCGGCGGGAAGACCCCATGCTTCTGGAAGAAGCGGACGGACTCCGCCTTCGGGTCGGAGAAGAGGGTGGGGAAGTCCGGGTTGTCGATCAGGTTGACGCTCTGCATCCGGTCGATGCCCGACCCCTGCGCGGAGCCGATGCCGATGGAGGCGTCGAGCTCGCCGTCGAGGTACATCGAACTGAAGTCGGTCGTCGCGTGGCGCAGGTCGAGGTCCTCCGGTAGACCCAGCCCCGCGTCCTTCGATGCCCCGGTGTGGCTGAAGTGCTCGCTGCGCTCCATGAACCACGTCATGTCCTGCGGCTCGATGCCCCACTCCAGCTTCAGGATGCCGCGCGTCCACAACCCGACGGACTGCTGGTAGTCGCCGATGCCGAACCGCTTGCCCTTCAGGTCCTCCGGGTGGTCCTGCCGGATGCCGGCCGCCTTGCGGATGAAGACGTTGGTGTAGGAGAAGGTGCGGTTGTGGAAGACAGGCAGCATGCGGTACGGGAACCCGAGCGGCCGCATGCGCAGGTACGACGACATCGACATCTCGGAGACGTCGAAGCGGTGGTACTTGATCTGCTCGTAGAAGACGCGCGGCACGGCGCCTGGCATCCCCTGGTAATCAAGCGTGATGCCGTCCGGCTTCACCTCGCCGTGGATCATGGGCATGACGCGGTCGTAGGCGGTGATGGCGAACGAGAGTTCGATGTCGGGCATGGCGGGCCTCCGCACGGGCAGGGTGCGGCGATGATACCCCACACAGGCGCACGCCGCGCGGACGCGCTACCCGATCTCCAGCGTGCGGAAGGCGCCGCGCTGCAAGGCGGCGGTCGCGAGGAGCTGCTCCAGGACGACCCGCGCCTCCGGACGGCGCAGGTCCAGCGAAGACGCGCCGATCGCCCGGTACAGGACACCCGATCCCACCTTGGTACTCACCTCGCCACCAACCTCCTCCGGCAGTGCCACTCCAAGCGCGAATGCCATCGCCTGCGCCTGCAGCGCGCCGACGCCGGAGGCGTGGGTCTTGGTGAGCGCACGGCGGTTGTAGAGCAGCGTGTAGCCGTTCTTGTTGCGCCGGAGCGTCACCGGCGTCTCCCCGCGCGGCCGGTTGATGAGGCGCTCCGCGTAGTCGAGCGCTTTCGTGCGTGAGAGAGCCACGGGCTATCGCCGCTGCACGCCCATGTTGAGGCCGAAGTAGCGTGCAACGACCGCTATGCCGAGCGTCATGAAGACGATGAGCGCCCCGACGACGGATGCCTCCTCGAAGCGTCCATCGACGATGTGGTCGAGTTGGAGTATGGCCAGCGGCCGTGTCGACGACGTCGTGAGGATGGCGATGTGGCTCACCGCGCGTGTCGCACCGACGAACGCGAGCGTCCCTACCGCAATGAGCGTCGGCGCCATGAGCGGGAGCACGATGCGCCTGAACGTATAGAGCCAGCCCGCGCCCGCGAGCCACGAGGCCTCTTCCAGCTCGGCGCTGATCTGCAGGAGGTTGCTCTTGAGCAGCTGCACGCCGATGGTCATGGAAGTCACCGAGACGGCGGCGATGAGCGCCCAGTGGGTGCCGAAGAGCGGCCTGAGCAGGGGGATGTTTAGGAGCACCAACATGAGGCCCAACCCCAGCACGATGCCGGGGATGGTGATGGGCATCCAGGAGACGAAGTCCAGGGCGTGCCGTCCGATGAAGCGGGTCCTGACCACGATGTAGGCGACCGTGGAGTAGACGGTCATGGCGATGCCCGCGGCGCCGAAGGCGATGATGAGCGTGTTCTTCACCGAGCTGAG
>DAOUHT010000125.1:0-8628 GCA_034428375.1 Dehalococcoidia bacterium
AGCACGCCCTCGGACGCCACGGCGCGCGAGATGATCTGGCGCACCGCGAGGTCCAGGTCTTCCTCCGGACGCGCCTCTCCCTCGGTGCGCTTGGACATCGCCGCCCGCACGTGCTGGAAGAATGCAACCTCTTCCCTGATGCGTGTCGTCTCCTCGTGGGGAACGGCGAGCGCGAACGCCTGGGAGAGCTCCCGCACGGCGGCCATGTACCGTTCCTTGCCCTGGGTCTGGGGCAGGATGTGCTCCTGGGCGGGGGGCAGCAGCGCAAGTTTCTCCTGCGGCGTTCCCGATAGCCATTTCGTGTAGTCGAACCCGTGGAAGAGGTCGCGGCAGACCTCGTACTTCTCCAGCATCACGGCCACGGCCTCGCCCTGATCGAGAGTGGTCTCTCCCTTGCCGCCGCTCTCCGTATAGATGTTGACGGCCTTTTTCAGCTCCTGAGCCAACCCCAGATAGTCCACGACGAGGCCGCCCGGCTTGTCGCGGAAGACGCGGTTGACGCGGGCTATGGCCTGCATCAGCCCGTGGCCGCGCATCGGCTTGTCCACGTACATCGTGTGCAGGCTTGGGGCATCGAAGCCGGTGAGCCACATGTCCCGCACCAGCACGACCCGGAGCGGGTCCGCGTCGTTGCGGAAGCGGTTGGCCAGCGCCTCGCGGCGGGGCTTGTTGCGGATGTGCTGCTGCCAATCCGGCGGGTCGGACGCGGAGCCGGTCATCACCACCTTGATCTCACCCTGGGCGTCATCGCCGCCGTGCCACTCGGGGCGCAGGCGCACGAGCTCCCGGTAGAGGTCGACGCAGATGCGGCGGCTCATGCAGACGATCATCGCCTTGCCTTCGAGCGCTTCGCGACGCTGTTCGAAGTGCTCGACGATGTCCTGCGCAATCATCCTGACGCGCTTCTCCGCGCCGACGACCGCCTCCAGTTGCGCCCACTTGCTCTTGAGGCGCTCCTTCCGCTCGACCTCCTCGCCCTCCGTGGCTTCCTCGAAGTCCGGGTCGATGCTGGGCTGCTCGGCCTCGTCGAGCTTGAGTTGCGCCAGGCGGCTCTCGTAGTAGATGGGGACCGTGGCCCCGTCCTGCACCGAGCGCCGGATGTCGTAGATGCTGATGTAGTCGCCGAAGACAGCGCGGGTGTTGGCGTCCTGCAGCTCGACGGGCGTGCCGGTGAAGCCGATGAACGACGCGTTGGGGAGCGCGTCGCGCATGTGGCGGGCGAAGCCGTCCACGAAGTCGTACTGGCTGCGGTGCGCCTCGTCAGCGATGACGACGATGTTGCGGCGCTGCGAGAGCGTGGGGTGCGTGTCGCCCCTCTCCTCCGGGAAGAACTTCTGGATGGTGGTGAAGACGACGCCCCCCGATTCGACCGACAGCTTGCCGCGCAGGTCGGCGCGGCTCTCCGCCTGGGTGGGTGGCTGCCGCAGGAGGTCGTGGCAGCGGGAGAAAGTGGTGAAGAGCTGATCGTCCAGGTCGTTGCGGTCGGTCAGTACGACGATGGTGGGGTTCTCCATGGCGGGCTCGCGGATGACGGTCCCCGCGTAGAACGCCATCGTCAGGCTCTTGCCGGAGCCCTGCGTGTGCCAGACGACGCCGATGCGGCGGTCGCCCGGCGCGCCGCCCTTCATCCTGCCGGACATATAGGCGCCCTGTTTGTCGGCGAATGCCTGCGCTTCGGCCTGCAGTTGGACGGCGCGCAGCGTCTCGGCAACCGCGAACTGCACGGCGTGAAACTGGTGGTAGCCCGCCATCTTCTTGACCAGCGCGCCGCTGCCGTCGTCCTCGAACACGATGAAGTCGCGGATGAGCCGGAGGAAGCGTTGCGGGAGGCAGACGCCTTCAACGAGCACCTGCAACTCCAACATGCCGAGGTCCGCCAGCGACTCGCCGGAGACGGTGCGCCACGGCTTGAACCACTCCTTGCCGGCGGTGAGCGTTCCGACGCGGGCCTCCAGCCCGTCCGAGACCACGAGCAGTTCGTTGCAGGCGAAGAGCGACGGCAACTCCGCCTTGTAGGTCTGCAATTGCTGCCACGCCGTCCAGATCGTGGCGTCCTCGTCGGTGGGGTTCTTCAGCTCGATGACGCCCAGTGGGAGGCCGTTGAGGAAGAGCACTATGTCGGCGCGGCGCTTGTTCTGGTTCTCGGTGACGGTGAACTGGTTGACCGCCAGGCAGTTGTTGGCGTCGTGGTCATCGAAATCGATAACCTGCGCTTGCGCGCCGCGTATCGCACCGCCGTCTGCTCGGTACTCCACGGTAACGCCATCCACCAGCATCCGATGGAAGGCCCGGTTCCTCGCTTCTAACCCCGCGCCTTCCGGCCGGGTCAACCTGCGGAAGGCGTCTTCCAGCGCATCGGCAGGGAGGTCCGGGTTGAGCCGCGCGAGCGCGTCCCGCAGCCGCTGGGCCAGCACGACCTCGCCGAATCCTTCGCGCTCCGCGGCGTGACCTCCGGGGCCGATGTCCGGGCCGCGGGCAGTTTGCCAGCCGAGGCTGTGCAGCCAGGCGAGGGCTGACTGTTCAACCGCCGCTTCGGTGAGGGTGGTCACGGCGCCCAGTATAGCACCGCCCCCCGCCTGCCCCGGCCTTGGAACGCCTACCGCAGCCAGTCCGGCAGGCCGCACGCCGCGAAATAGATGCTTGTCACGAGCGCCAGCGCGTGAATCGCGAGAAACACCAGCGGCATCCATTTCTCGACGTGCGTCGTGGGCCAGTACGCCTTCCCGCGCCCTTCCTCCAGCAACTGCCATTCGTACGCGTACAGCGCGGCGGGCAGGCGCTCCTCCAACTCGTGGATAATCTTGAATTTCGCCGTGTTCAGGTCGCGGAACGATTTGATGATGAAGTACGACAACAGCGAGAGCGCGATGCCAGCAAGGGCAATGGGTACGGCGAAGATCGTCTGCTCCGTGAGCGAGGATTGCAGGCCGTAGGCGGCGATGAGCGCGGCGTTGACGGTCAGCAGGTAGCGGACCAACGCCACGCGCGCTCGCTCACGTTATCGGCGGACTGCACGTATACCTTGTACTGCTCCAGCAGATGCGCCTCGAACGACCCGTCGCCGGGATCGTCGGTCTGGCGGACCAGCGGCCTGCGGGGCTTATCAGTCATGGATTACCTCGGATTGGCAATCAGTTCTTTCAGGTTGTCCCAAGTCCATGCGTGCATTCTCTTCTTCCTGGGGGCGGTGTTTGGCCTCGAACATATCTTGTGCCTCCGGCCTTTCAATAAGAAGTAAGGCTTGTTCAACTCTCGAACAATCGCAACCTCACCCGCCACGCCGGATGCCCGGTGCGTATGTTCTCCACAGATGATGATAGCGATGTCAGACCTGCGGATGAGGTTCCGCACCTGCTCACGCCATTTTTCGTCGAACGGCACGTGCACAGACCAGTCACTGATGCTGAACGGCGAGCCTGAATCCTTCGCCTGTCGAACTAGCGCGTCCCTGAGTTCCTCGTCATGTTCCGCATCAAAACTGATGAACGCTCTCTTCATGCACTACCTCGTGACAGGAGTCCTACTCCTTCCCTAGAACCTGATTCCGCGTTCCCTTGGCAAACGCTCGCGAGGGCCTCTCACCCGCTCTTTGGGATGACGCTCACGCACTGTTGGCTCCTTCGGCTTGCTCAACATCGCTGCAAGCCCATCCCACGTCCATGGGCGCATTTGATCTCCCACCTGCGCTGCCTTGGGCAGTTTGCAGTTCTTGTCCGCTCTGCCCCGGATGAAATGCACCGACTTGCCTTCCTCTCGGGCTATCCGGACTTCTACCGAAACCCCCGCGGCGGTATCAGTATGCTCACCGCAGAGCACCACTACATGGTCAACGCTGCGGATGCGCGAACGCACCTTCTCCTTCCAGTCGCCGGACATAGCCTCTTTCACTGACCAGTTGGCCAGCGTGAAAGGCGTCCTAGGATTCCGCGCCTGTCCTACGAACAGATCGCGTAGCTCCGCGTCGTGATCAAAATCGAAACTGACGAACACCCTTGGCATTGCCATTTCCTGCACCTCCTGGAAGCATCATTTGTCTACCATAGGCATAGCACATGTGTTCTGATTTGGCAATACCCTCACGTTAACCCACAAGGAAGGGCAGCCGTCAAATCATGCCGCAGTTGCTTCCTCCATCCGAACCTCCCCCGACACCAGCCTCGGCAGCAGCGCGTCTCGTTGATCAGCAAGGGCGCGGGAGACGAGGCGAAGCGAGAGGCTGCGGTCGAGGAGTGGCTGCATGTGGAAACTCACAGCCTCCAGCATAGCGGCGCTTGGTATGACAGTCAGCGCCTCGCTGAGGTGGTGGCGCTGGATGTGGCCCATAGTGGTTGCTTTGTTCGCAGCTATCCCTCGGAATTCGGGCAGATGCTCCCGAACCCAGAAGTAATATAGCCACTGGGGATATCCCTGTGACGTCACCTTGAACAAGTGCTGATTGAGCGCACCGTCGCCCCCAGACCAGATGTCCACTTCCAAGCTGCCGGACCAAGAGAACAAAACGTCTCCATCATGCACGCGGTACTCTTGGGGTAAGTCTTGGCTGGCCGAGTCTGCTCCCCTCGTGTGCCCCGCGCGCAATTGAGCAATCTTGATGACCGGTAGGGCTGAGCCGGGGCTTGCAGGGTATTTCTGCAAAGCGAGACCGTTCAGGAACGTAGCGATGCTATCTAACGGCTTCACCTCCCACCCCTCCGGGACCTCCCCCACTTCCGACGGCACAAGACGGTCGGGGAAGAGGTCGTAGAGGTCAGCGGGGAGGCCGGGGAGCGACTCGCCGGAGCGCCAGCGGCCCTCCACCTTCGCGCGCACCGGCTCGAAGTCCACGAACCACGACCGGAACAGCGCTCGCGCCATCTCCTCCAGTGTCTCGTTCATGCGGCGATTCAGCTCGATCTTGTCATCGAGCGTCCCCAGGACGTGGGCAATGGCGCGTTGCTCGGGGAGAGGTGGGAGGGGGATGACCTCTTCGTCCAGGAAATACTCGAACTGAAAGTTGCTGATGCCGGTAGACTGATTCTGGTAGAGAGCCGCCCTGCCGCTGCGGTACATCTCTTGCAAGCAATAATAGGCGTACTGAGCTTCAACTGCAGACCTGTCAAAGCGCATTAACCTGCAAAAACTTGCAGGGATCACGGGTTCGCCAAGCGAATCCAACATCGTCTGAGTGATGAACAATGAACGGCCAGTGGGTTGATTGTTGGATGGGCTTCCCCCTGAAATTTCTAGGACGACATCGCCCGCTCTCAGTTTACGTCGGTCGATTGCCTTGGATAACTCGAACCGTACGGGCACTTCATGCAATGCGCCGCTGCCGATATGCCTGAAATCAGTGCCGCGAATGACTCTCACGCGCAAGGTGTGAGGTTCGCTATGGTCGTACCCCCAGCCACCACCGATTGCATATTCGACGATGTCGCGTACAGGGATTCGGGGCTCCGCTTCCATCGCGGGTGCCCTGCCGTGTTGTCCGCGGGTGTCTGCGCCCATATTCAACCCTGAAGCTCCCGTCCAATGCCTAACTGCGCCAGGTTCTCCTCAATGGCGGCGTCCAACCTTGTTGCCTTGGCCTGCTGCCAGCGCCATTGGGCAGCAAGACGCTCCATCTTCTCGGCGAACGGCTCGCCGTCGTCCTCCTGAGCCTCAGCGCCCACGTAGCGTCCGGGCGTGAGGATGTGGCCGTGCTTGCGCACTTCATCCAGCGGAGCACTCCGGCAGAAGCCGGGAACGTCAGTGTACGCGCCAGCCGCTTCCTCGCCGCGCCAGGCGTGGTAGGTGTCGGCGATGCGGGCGAGGTCGTCGTTGGTCATCTCGCGGTGGGTGCGGTCGACCATCCGGCCCATCTTGCGGGCGTCGATGAACAGGACCTCGCCGGTGCGGTCGCGGCGGTCGCCGCCCTTGCGGTTCTTCGCGAGGAACCAGAGGCAGGCCGGTATCTGGGTCGAGTAGAAGAGCTGGCTTGGCAGCGCAACCATGCAGTCAACGAGACCGCCTTCGATGAGGTTCCTGCGTATCTCGCCCTCGCCGGACTGGTTCGACGACATGGAGCCGTTGGCAAGGACGAACCCGGCGACGCCAATGGGGGCAAGGTGGTGCACGATGTGCTGCACCCACGCGAAGTTGGCGTTGCCCCTGGGCGGTACGCCGTACTGCCAGCGCTTGTCGTCCTGCAGGCGGTCGCCGCCCCAGTCGGAGACGTTGAACGGGGGATTGGCGAGGATGTAGTCGGCCTTCAGGTCAGGGTGGCGGTCGTTGTGGAAGCTGTCGCCGTTCTCGATCTGGCCCTCGATGCCCCGTAGCGCGAGGTTCATCTTCGCCAGGCGCCACGTCGTGTGGTTGGACTCCTGGCCGTAGATGGAGATGTCCGCCTTCGCCTTGCTCACCTTGCCGTTCCCGTTGCCGCTGGCGTGGGCGTCGATGAACTCGATGGACTGGACGAACATACCGGCGGAGCCGCAGCACGGGTCGTAGACCCGCCCCTTGTAGGGCTCCAGCATCGCGACGAGGAGCTTCACCACCGAGCGGGGCGTGTAGAACTCCCCGCCCTTCTTCCCCTCGGCGTTCGCGAATTCCGAGAGGAAGTACTCGTAGATGCGGCCCAGCACGTCCTTGGAGCGGGACTCCTCGTCACCCACCTTGATGTTGCTGATGAGATCGATGATGCGTCCCAGGGTCTCGCTGCCCAGGCCAGGGCGGGCGTAGTCCTTGGGCAGCACGCCACGCAGCGACCGGGGGTTGTCGCGCTCGATGGCGGTCATGGCATCGTCCACGAGCCGTCCGATGGTGGGCTGGCGGGCCTGCGCCTGCAGGTGGGGTCAGCGAGCCTCGCGCGGCACCCAGAAGACGCCCTTGGCGCGGTATTCGTCCGGGTCCTCGGGGTCGGCCCCCTCGTCGATCTCAGTCTCCAACTGCGCGTGGGTCTCCTCGAAGGCGTCGGAGATGTACTTGAGGAAGATCAGTCCCAGCACGACGTGCTTGTACTCGGCGGCGTCCATGCTGCCGCGCAGGGCGTCGGCCATCTTCCACAGTTCGGCCTCGTAGCCGGTGGTCGCGCCGTTCGTGCCGGATTCGGACGGGGGCGGGTTCGGGACGGTTGAGAAGTCTGGCATGGCGCGGGGTACTGTAGCACAGGCACGCCTGCCCATCCGTGCCTTCACCCCCAGGGGCATGAAATGGGGAGCGTTGGTTGGGAGCGAGGGCGTTCTACGGGTTGCGTGGGGCTTTGCCGCGCGAATGCTCCCCGAGAGATCTTTCGGCTGCGCTCAAGATGACAAGTCCCCGCCCCGCCCTCTGCCCCGTGTGTGCGCTGGGGGCGTGCCCTCACCCGACGCGCAAGCGCGTCTACCTCTCCCAAAGGGAGAGGTGGGGGGCAGTTCGCGAACGGCCCCTATGCCAGGCGGGATTCCCGCTTTCGCGGGAAAGACAGAAGGGGCGGGGTTCCTGCCTCCGCAGGAATGCCCTGGGGCCTTGTCAGGCCGTGTAAGGGAACGAAAAATTGGGAGGCGGGCGAGCGTGCGCTGTACTTGCCAGCCGCGTAACGCAGTAGACGGCAGGACGCGCCCCACCCTTCCCACCCGCCCCGTGTGGCCTGCCCGGCCACTCTGGATTCCCGCCGGTGGCGCGCTGAAGCGCGGGAATGACGGAGGGAGGGGGCGTGGTTCGGCGGGCGCGGCATTGGCGGGGCGCAGGGCACCCACAAGGGATGCCCCTACACCAGGCGGGGTTCCTGCCTCCGCAGGAACGACGAACGCCTATTATCACAGGAACGCGGAAAGGGCGAGGCTGCGCGCTAAGCGCGAGCCTCCGCAGGATGGTTCGACAGGCTCACCATGAGCGGGTGCGCTGAGGGCGTGCCGCTCACTCCCCGTGCAGATCGCGTTCGTCGATGACGCGGCGGGCTTTGAACTGGGTGCGTTCGAGTTGGCCGGGGGCTTTGAGGTCGACGTTGGAGCGGATGCCGAGGGTGGCGCCGAGGTCGGATTGGAGCTGGCGCTTGACGGCTTCGATGCCGGACTCGGTTGCGGCGGCCTCGGGGGTGTACTCGGCGAGGACGGTTAGCTCGTCCATCGTGCGCTCGCGGGAGACGACCATGCGGAACTCGCCGGTGAGGCCGGGGATGGCGCGGACGACGTTCTCGACGGCGCTCGGGTAGACGTTCTCGCCGCGCACGACAACCATGTCGTCGACGCGGCCGTAGATGCCGCGCGGCATGGTGGGGTAGGTGCGTCCGCAGGGGCAAGGGTCGTCCGTCCAACTGGCGAGGTCGCCGGACCAGAAGCGGATGAGGGGCTGGGAGGTGCGCTCCAGGTGGGTGTAGACGGGAACGCCCTCGCCGCCCCAGGGGGCGACTTCGAGCGTCGTGGGGTCGATGAGCTGGGTGAAGACCATGTCCTGCCAGAGGTGCATGCCGCTGGCGTGGCGGCAGCCGCCGTTGCTCATCCACGGCGACATCTCGCCGGTCGAGCCGCTGTCGACGATGACGGGGTTGCCGTATGCCTCTTCCAGCGTGCGTCGCGTCGCGGGGATGGACGCTCCGGGCTCGCCGGAGAAGAAGAGCGTGCGGAAGCCGAACTCCCTGGGGTCGACGCCCTCCTCGCGGGCGGTCTCAGCGAGGTAGAGGCAGAACGACGG
>DAOUHT010000126.1:0-46200 GCA_034428375.1 Dehalococcoidia bacterium
CCCGTCCTCGCTCTCTTCGCTGTCGAAGTACGCGAATGCCGCCTCGCGCCCTTCGCGCTCGTAGCGGTCGATCGCCTGCTGCACGAACGAGACCGTGTACCCCGCCGGGTCCGATTTGCTCAACGGCGCGGCTATGTACCGCTCGTACCAGCCAGAGGCGAAGAGGATCCCGTCACGCTTCACGGCCCAAGTGTGCTTCATCTCCTGATTACCCGTAGTCGGGTTCAGGAAGACGTAGTCCACCCAGCCGCCATCCTCACCCACACCCAGCAGGTCGTCACCGTAGAAGTAGCCGGTCGCGTCCACGCGCAGGTTCGGGTCACGACCGCGTATCTCCTCGCGCGGGTGGCCTATGGTGTAGCCGTTCTCATCGATGATGATGCCGTACCACGGCCCGTCCACACTCTCCTGCGAGTTGTAGTACGCGATCGTGGAGTCGAGACCGTCCTCTTCGTACCGGCGCAGCACCTCATCTACGTACGCGACCGTGTAGGCAGCACGGTCTGCCTTCGTCGGGGCGGTTTCATCGGAATCGCTGCTCGTCAGCGCGAAGACCGCCACGGCCAGGGCGATGACAGCCACGACAACGGATACGCCGGTGATTACTTTCGACATCGTTGACTACCCTCTCTTGTTCAGACGGAATCGTAGGGATGCAATGACGCCTTAGGCGTGGACGCTTGCCTTCTCCAGCAGCGGCTTCGTGCTGATGATGTGCTGGCCCATGCCGAGTTGCTTCGGCGAGAGGCCCATCGCAAGCCCAATCATCTGCGGAAGGTGCAGGATGGGCATGTTGATCTTCTCGCCGCGCTGGGCGGACGCCTTGGGCTGCTGGCCGTCCAGGTTGAGGTGGCAGAGCGGGCAAGGCGTCACCATCGTGTCGGCGCCGTGTTCGCGGGCGCTCGTCGTGTGGTTCGCGACCATCCGCATGGAGTTGCGCTCGTTGATGAGCATGATGGGGAAGCCGCAGCACTTGGTGCGTCCGGGGAAGTTCACCGGCTCCGCGCCGCAGGCCTCGATGATCTGCTCCAGGTACTGCTCGCGTCCGGGGTTCTCGTCGAGCCCGAGCGCCCACGACGGGCGGAGGATGTAGCAGCCGTAGAACGGGGCGACCTTCAGCTCCCGCAACGGGTTCTTCACGAGGTTCCTGAACGCATCCAGTCCCACCTCTTCGACGAGCACCCAGGCGAGGTGCTTGATGACGACGCGCCCGGTGTACTCCAGCCCTTCGTAGCGCAATTCCCGGTTCACGTCGGCGAGGTAGTCCGGGTCGGCGAGCAGGCGGTGGTTCGCCTGCGCCATCACACCCTGGCAGGTGGAGCAGATGTTGAGGATGGTCGTGAGCCCCATGCGCTCCGCCATCGCGAACGTGCGGGCGTTGAGCGTGTCGCCCAGTTTCTGGCCCTTCTCCTGGAGCACGCCCGCGCCGGTGCAGGACGCGCCGTGAATCTCCTCCAGCTCCAGGCCGAGTTCCCCGGCGATGGCCATGGTGGACGTGTACAGCTCGGGCGTCCCCCCGCGCGAAACGCATCCGGGATAGAAAGCGTACTTCATCGTCACTCCTTGCTTGCTTCGGCGCGCTCGAAGATGCGGCGCACATTCTCATGTCCGGGGAGCTTGTGGTGGAACGGCGCGGGCAGCGGGAACTTGCGCCTGCGCAGCGCGCGGATGCCCAGCGGCGCCTCGCTCAACAGCTTCGGCACGTTGAACTTGCCCCACGAGTCCACAGCAAGCATCGCCTCGTCCAGCCAGCCCGTCCGCGCGACCGAGCGCGTGAACGACTCGACGTGCCGCGCTCCGGGCGTGCTCGGGGCTCCCGATTGCATCACCGACTCACGCAACTCCATGATGCGGTCCATCGGCGCGACGCCTTTGGGGCAGACCTCGACGCACATGTAACAGCGTGTGCAGTCCCACACGCCGCCGTACTCGTTAAGGGTGCTCAGGCGCTGCTTCCCCTGGTCGTCTCGAGGGTCGGCGACGAACCGGTACGACTTCGCCAGCGCTGCCGGGCCGAGGAAATTCTCGTCCACTTCCAGCGCCGTGCAGTCGGACACGCACGCGCCGCACATGATGCAGCCCATGGGCGTGAGCAGGTTGAGCATGGACTCGTTGGAGGCGATGAACTCCTCCTCCGGCTCCTGGTCCGGCTGGAGGTACGGCTCCACCGCGCGCACCTTGCCCCAGAACAGTTGCAGGTCGATCACCAGGTCCTTCACGACTCGCTGGTTGCCCATCGGCTCGACCTTCACCTCGCCGCCCTCATCAATGACCGCGGTGATGCGCGTGTTGCAGGCAAGCCGAGCACGGTCGTTCACGCGCATCGCGCAGGAGCCGCAGATGGCCGCGCGGCAGGAGCAGCGCAGGGCAAGGCTTGGGTCTATCTCCTCGCGCACCTTGACGAGCGCGTCCAGCACCGAGAAGTGCTCCGGCACATCAACGTCGTAGTCCTGCAGATGGGGCTGATCGGAACTCTCAGGGTCGTACCGCTGAACCCGTAACTTCGCCTGCATGTAGTCTCGTTCCTCCCTCTATCCTGAACAACGGCAGCGAACCTGTTCTGCCTCAATCGTCCCGCCGCCAGAGCGGGAAGCGTGCTCGCACCTAGTACACCCTCGCCTGGGGCTCCCATCGCGTCACCGACACGGGCAGCGTTCCCACTTCCGCGCCACTGTCGCCGAGGCGCGCAGTAGTGTGCTTCATCCAGTCCGCGTCGTTGCGCTCCGGGATATCCCGGCGGAAGTGTGCTCCGCGGCTCTCCTTGCGGAGCAGGCCGGACGCCGCGATCGTCTCCGAGACGTCCAGCATGTAGCCGAGCTCCATGTGGAAGATGAGGTCCGTGTTGTAGACGCTGCCCTTGTGCTTCACCGGCAGAGACGCGTACCGCTCCTTCAGCAGGTGTACGTTGCTGAGCGCGGTCTGCATCCCCTCTTCCGTGCGGAACACGGCGAGGTGTTCGTTCATCACCTGGCCCATCCGGAGCCGCAGCGTCGCAGTCATCTCGCCGTTGTCCGGACGATCCATCAGCGCTTTGATGCGCCCCTCGGCTTCCCTCAGATGCGATTCGGAGACGGTGAAGTCCGGCGTTTCACGCGCATAGTCGGTAGCGACCTCGCCCGCGCGCTTCCCGAAGACAACCGTCTCCAGCAGCGAGTTCGCGCCGAGGCGGTTGCCACCGTGCACACTGACGCATGCCGTCTCGCCTGCTGCGAACAGCCCGCGCGGGCCGTCCCATCCGGCGCTGCCGGTGATGTCCCACGCACGTGTGTCCACGTCCGTCTTGATGCCGCCCATGATGTAGTGCTGGCCCGGCCTGATAGGCACGGGCTCCTCCACCATGTCGACGCCCGCGTAGTCCCGCGCGGCTTCATGGATGTACTTGAGCTTCGTGAGGATCAGTTCCCGTCCCAGGTGGCGCAGGTCCAGCAGTACGCAGCCGTCCACGCCCCGCCCCGCCTCAATCTCCGTCTGTTCGGAGCGGGATACCACGTCGCGGGAGGCGAGTTCCTTCATCTTGGGGGCGTAGTGCTCCATGAAGCGCTCGCCCTTGGAGTTGAGCAGGTAAGCACCCTCGCCTCGTGCGGCTTCCGAGAGAAGCACGCCGTTGCCCGCGAGGGTCGTCGGGTGGTACTGCACCATCTCCATGTCCAACATCGTCGCGCCTGCGCGGTAGGCAAGCGCCATGCCGTCGCCGGTGCAGATGAGGGCGTTGGTGCTGGGTTCGAACGCTCTTCCGACGCCACCAGCCGCGAGGATGACCGCTTTGGCCGTGATGGCCCGAATCTTGCCGGTGAGCATCTCCATAGCGATGACGCCACGGCACTGGCCGTCCTCGACGATGAGGTCGGTGACGAACCATTCCTCGTAGGAGCGAACGCCCGCCTTGATGATCTGCTCGTACATGACGTGCAGGATCGCCTGGCCCGTGATGTCGGCCACGAAGAAGGTGCGCGCGTAGCTCGCACCGCCGAACGCCCTCGTCCCCAGCCGTCCCTCATCGTCGCGGTTGAAGATAACGCCCATGTGCTCCAGCGCGATGATCTCGCCGGGCGCTTCGATGCACATGTATTCGATGGCGTCCTGGTCGCCGAGGTAGTCGGAGCCCTTCACCGTGTCGAAGATATGGGAATCGACGGAATCGTCTTCACCGCGGAGCGCTGCGTTAATGCCGCCCTGAGCAGCATTCGAATGGCTCCGCACCGGGTGCACCTTGCTCATCATCGCCACGTTCGCGCCCACCCGGTGCGCTGCGATCGCGGCCCTCATCCCTGCCAGCCCCGCCCCCACAACCAGAACGTCATGGTCAACCATGGATGTTGTTTTCACCTGCCTCGGGAATCTCGGAACGTCCTACCAACTATAGCAAAGCCGCCCTTCCACGAACAACGAGCGCGGATGAGCGTCAGGCGCGCGATGCGAGCCAGGTTCCTGCCGTGTCCGCGTTCAACTCCAGCCACTTCGTGTTGAGCCGGATGCTCTCCAAAGACTGCTGGACAGAGCGTGCGGCAGACGGCGCTGGGTGCGTTTCGAAGAACTCGCGCGTCTCTGCCTCGCGTTCCGCGCTGGCGAACCCGGCCGCGATGCCGACGAGGCGCATGATGGCGAATCCCCCCTTGCCGTAGCGGCGGTCCAACTCGCCCCAATTGTCCTGCACGAACTTCCACGTCTGCTCTCGCCCGTCAGGGCTTGCCCCCGCCTGGATGAGGACGATGGGGGTGTCCTGCGAGCGCACCCGGTCACTCAGTGAACTGTCCAGCAGGTCGGCAAGGAGGGCGCTGTCGCGTGTGCGCGTCAGCGCGCCGAGGATGCGCACCTTCTCCTCGTGCAGGTCGGCGGTGTCGTAGAGGCGCCAGAGCGCATCGGCGACGTCTCGTCCCGACTGCTGTGACGACAGCCCGAACGCAGCGGCACGCATATCCGGCACGAGCGTCTGCTCGCCGCTCGCGTGCTTGCGGAACCGCGTCAGCGCCTCGGCGAGCGTTCCCTCGTCTCCGTAGCCGCCGAACTGGTTGATGACGATGCTCCGCCTCAGCGACTCGAGGTGGCCGTCGCCGGGCTGTGCGTCCCAGCCCACCTGCGCGGCGATACGCGCGAACAAGGAACGCGCGTACGTGCGGAACGCGTCGAGGTGCGGTGTGGAGGCGAGGAGGCCCTCCATCCCGCGCAGGTTCGCCGCGAGGTCGCCCCAAACGATGGCGTCCGTCTCGCCAACGAACGACTCGGCCAACTCGAGGAACACGGTCGCAGGCAGACGCCCCGATTTCACCAGCGCGTAGGCGTCGTTCTGCAGGCCCAGCCGGTCGACGGGCGGCAGCGCGCCTGCAGCGATCGCTTCGCCCAGCCTGCGCCACTCTTCCTCGGTGTAGGCGACACGGAAGAAGCCGGTCTGCCCAGCGTTGAGCTTCACCCAATCGGCGCCTGCGCCGGTCGCGAATCGCGCGCCCTCGCTGGAGAGGACGTGCTTCGAGGGTGCTCCGTTCCCACCGTGCGCTATCGAGACGGGCACCGGCCAGATTGCAGCATCCGCTGCCTCGCCGAGCAGGTGGTCGTAGAGGAACCGGGACTGCGAGACCGCAGCCTCTGCCTGCTCCGCCCCTCGCGCTATCTCCGTAGTAAGCACCGGGTAGCCGATCTGCTTGATCCAGGCCTCCATCAGCGGAACGACGGCCACGCCGAGCCCGAGGCCCTCTGCCTCCGCCGCCGTGTTGATGGCGTCCCACAGGTGCGCGCCGCGCGCGTTGCCGTAGGCGTGGCCGCTCAGGTACGCGTGCAGGCCCTTGCGAAACGTCTCGGCGCCGACGTAGTCCTCCAGCATGCGGAGGACGGAGCCGCCCTTGCTGTAGCTGATGGCGTCGAACAGCTCCCTTATCTCCGCGGGGTCGTCCACGTTCGCCTCGATGGGGTGGGAGTTGCGCAGGCCGTCCAGCCCGAGCGCGGCGTTCGTGTCGTGGGAAACGAACTGCGTCCACATCTCCCATTCGGGGTAGAGGTGGTCGACCGTCTTGTCGCCCATCCATGAGGCGAACGACTCGTTGAGCCACAGGTCGTCCCACCATTCCATCGTCACGAGGTCGCCGAACCACATGTGCGCCATCTCGTGCGCGACCACTTCCAATATCCGCTGCTTCGCCTGCGGGGCGGAGTTCTCCGGGTCGTACAGGAGCGCAGTCTCCCTGTAGGTGATCGCGCCCCAGTTCTCCATCGCGCCTGCGGCAAAGTCCGGCACCGCGATGTGGTCCATCTTCGCCAGCGGGTACGGGATGCCGAAGTAGTCGTTCATGTAGCGGAGCGCGGCGATGCTGTTCTCCAGCGCGAAGCGGCCCAGCTCTTCCTTGCCGCGCGTCGCCCAGACCCTCACGAGCGTGCCGTCGGCGGCGTGCCCTTGAACGCATGCCATGTCGCCCACGATGAACGCGAGTAGGTAGGTAGACATCGCGGGCGTCCGATCGAACGTGACGGCCTTGCGTCCGTCAGACGCAGGTTCACTGGAAGCGATGGGCATGTTGGAGATCGCCTCCAACTCCTCCAGCACGACGAGCGTGACATCGAACGACGCCTTCACCGAGGGTTCGTCCCAGCAGGGGAACGCGCGGCGGGCGTCAGTCGCCTCGAACTGCGTCGTGGCCAGACGCCGTTCGACGCCTTCGCTGTCCACGTAGGAGCTGCGGTAGAAGCCTCGCAACTGGTCGTTCAGCTCGCCGGTGAAGTCCAGGCGCAGCACGGCTTGGCCGGCCGGAAGCGGGGACGCGAAGCGGAGCGTTACCCGTTCCTGCTCCTCATCGTGTTCGATGGCGGTCGCCTCTGACTCGCCACCCGCTGCTTCCGCTACGGCACGGGAGACGTTCATCTCGGACGCATTCAGCGTCACCTCGGAGGTGGGCGACTCAATCGTCACCTCGACCTCCTCGTGCCCCGTGAACGTGAATGAATCGAGGTCGGGCTCCAGCCTCAGGCGGTAGTGCACCGGACGGACGTTCTCCGGCAGGCGTGTGGACGAAGTCGTAGTCATGGAAGAACCTCTTGCGGCTCCGAGATCGGAGCGGAAGGTGGCACCCCCGGGGAGACTCGAACTCCCGCCACCGGCTCCGGAGGCCGGTGCTCTATCCACTGAGCTACGGGGGCATGCGCCAAGTATAGCGTACAGTCTTGTCACCAGCGTATCGCCAAACAGCGGGGTAGCGTGTATGCTTACCACGTGCGCTCCCCGGCGACGCCGCACTCGGCGGTTGCACGGAAGCGCCTTACAAGCGCGTCGAAAAGTATTGACCTGAGAGTGTCGCCTTACTATGATTCATGACGGTTGTTCGTAAAGGACTTGATGGTGGTGGGCTTCAGACACAGAAGCTGACCCCCGGATGGCCACCTCGTACGATTCGGAAAGGGGGTTCGATGAACCGCTTCAGCCTCAAGAGCATGTCCCTGGTACTCCTCGTGGCAATATTCGGCCTGCTGCTGGCCGCTTGCACGGGCCCTGAAGGCCCTGCCGGCTCGCAAGGCCCCGCTGGCCCCGCTGGCCCCGCCGGCCCTGCCGGTGAGCAAGGCCCCGCTGGCGCTGATGGCGCCGATGGTGCAGACGGCGCGGATGGCGCGGATGGCGCCCCCGGTACGCCCGGCGTCCCCGGCGTCCCTGGCGTCCCCGGTGTTGACGGCGACTCGTCCACTGCGGGCGTCTCGCTGGTCCGCAACAACTTCGCGGCTGACTTGCCCGTCAGCACGACCGCTGCCCTCACCGGCTTCGAAGAAGGCGAGAGCATCGAAGTAACCCTTATGGCCGAAGACGGCAGCTCGACGGCCCTCGGTTCAGCAACCGCCAATGCCGGTGGAATGGCATCCGTCGATGTCAGGCACGACGGTCTGGGTGCAGGCATGTACTCGGTCGAGGCTGTCGGCGACGGCGGCGGCAAGGCGAGCACTGCGCTCTTCGTCAAGTAACCCCCTGACGTAGAGTAAGCAAGGCACAACAGAGAAGAGGCCCGGATGCGTCCGAGGCCTCTTCTTGTTGCGCTTCGCGCAGACGCTCCGGACATAGGATGCTGCGCAGCGGTTGCTTAGCGAAGCACGATTCTTTCCCTACTGGCCCAGCGACTTTGTGGGCGGACTCCCTAACTCCCGCTAGCAGCGATCCCCTCTGCGCTCCCCAATTCGTGCAGATAGTTCGACAGAGTTCACCGCGAACCAAGCCCATGAGGCCGATACAAGTCGCTGATGAGAAGCAGTGAAGGCAGTCTTCCGGGGCGCCAAGGACAGTGAGAGGCCTATCCGAACAGCTGGTATCTCAGTTTGTCCCTATCCAACATGCCCTTGGCCTGCTGATATCCATAGAAGGAACGGGCTGCGAAATTCCTGCCTCCGCAGGAACGACGAGATGGCGCAGCAAGGGAGCCATCCTCAACCTACTAAACGGTCGTTGAAAGCCCTTAGTCCGTATCCCCCGCCGACACCTCTACGGGAGCGGGTACGACCTTCACACGCTTCACGCGACGGCCGATCGTCGTCATCACGCGCAGTTCCAGTCCGCCCTCCACCACCAGGTCGCCCACCGCTGGGACCTTCCCCAGACGGCTGAACAGCAGACCACCGACGGTATCGAACCCGTCGCCCTCGACCGCGACGCCGAACGTCTCGCTGAAGTCGTCGACCGGCATCTTCGCCTCGACGAGCGCAGCGTCGTCGGAGATCCACTGGATGTCCGGTTGACCTTTGTCGAACTCGTCCTCTATCTCACCAACGATCTCCTCGATGAGGTCCTCAACCGTGACGATGCCGACGGTGCTGCCGTACTCGTCGACGACGATGGCCATGTGGATTCGGCGCGCTTGGAACTCCGTGAGCATCTCGTCCACGCGCTTGCTCTCAGGAACGAAGAAGGCAGGCCGCATAAGATCGCGCAACTGCTGATCCTGAACGCCAGCCAGCGCGGCAGCGAGCAAGTCCCGGCTGTAGAGGATGCCGATGATGTTGTCCGGAACGTCCTCGTACACCGGCAGCCGACTGTGGCCGCTGTCCAGCATCCGCGTCGCAGCGCGCTCGATGGATGTGTCTGCCTCCACGCTGACGATGTCGACACGGGGAGCCATGATCTCCCGCACCAGCGTCTCGTCCAACTGGAGGATCGCGTGGATCATCTCCTGCTCGTGATGCTCCAGTTGCTCTTCCGCTATCTCCTCGTGCACGTCCCGGACGGGGCTCCCGTTCTCAGTGCCGTTGCTCCCGCCCTGCTCGGTCTCCTGCTCGCCACCTGCGAAACGCAAGCCCGAGCGGAAGAACCGCCGGATGGGCAGCAGCGGCCACAGCAACGTCTGTCCTATCGCCCAGAAGATGAGCAGCTGCCCCGCCGGGAGACGTTCCACCATGTACTTCACCAGGGGAACCAGTAACAGCAGCAGGAGCCACAGGCCGATGAGCACTCCGGCCATAGCCGTCCAATGCAGTGAGAAAACCCGCATGACCAGGGCCAGCGCAGACGCTGAGATGGCTGCGGCGCTCATGAGCAACAGCAGCGAGATCAGCTCTTCATACGCCTGACGCCTGGTGCGAAGGTGGCGCACCGCCGATGCGCTGGGGCCCCACCGGGGCAGGGCATCGCGCACTGCTGCGCGCCTCAGCAGGGGCAGCCCCGCAACTCCGGCGTGCAGCCCCATGAAACTCATTACCGAGAGAACCAACAGGATCGCTAATGCCGTATCGCCGCTATCCAAGGGATATCCCCTCCTCCTTCTGTACAAGCGCCCTTCCACTCCGCATGCCCAGCGGTCTTGCGGGAACACCCGCGACCCGTGCTCCCGGAGGCACGTCTCTGTTTACAACCGCGCCCGCTCCGGTAACGGCTCCCGCCCCCACTTTCACCGGTGCGATCAGAAGACTGTCACTCCCGATGAAGGCGCCCTCTCCTATCTCTGTTTCGTGTTTGAGCACTCCGTCGAAGTTGCACGTAACCGTACCCGCTCCGATGTTTGTGTCAGCGCCGACGACCGCATCGCCGATATAGCTGAAGTGTCCCACGTGCGCTCCGGAGCAGATGCGGCTCGCCTTGATCTCCACGTGCGACCCTACATACGCATCCTCTTCCAGCACGCATCCCGGACGGATATGGGAGAACGGCCCTACGTTGACCCGCGGCCCCAGCACCGACCCCTCGACAACGGCGGACCCCACATGCACATCGGGTCCGACTTCTGCATCCCGCAGTTGCGCATTCGGCCCCAACGACGCTCCGCGCGCTACTCTCGATGCACCGCGGATAGAGGTGTTCGGATACACCGTAACGTCCTGTCCCAGTTGCACGGTCGCATCGAGATACACCGTTGCCGGATCGACGAGCGTGGCGCCGCCGACCATCGCCGCTTCCCGCAGACGGCGTTGGGCTGCCGCTTCCACACGCGCGAGATCCTGACGGCCGTTCACGCTCAGCGCTTCGTCCTTGTCCTGCGTAACGTACGCCTCCACGCGCTTGCCGTCCGCGACGGCGCGGGGGATCAGGTCGGTCAGGTAATACTCGCCGCCGGGACGCGGCTTGAGCTGGCCCAAGGCCCGGCGAAGCCACCGTGCCTCGAACGCGTACACCCCGACGTTTACCTCCACCTCGCCCTTCCGAGGCATCGGAGCGTCATCAGCCTCCAGCACACCTATGGGTTTACCGCGCGCCCCACGTTGCAGGCGTCCGACCTGCTGGGCAGAGGCCGCTTCCATCGAGCAGCAGAGCAGTGTCGCGGTCGCCTTCCGGCGTTCGTGCAATGCAGCCAGCGCTTGCACGGTCTCCTTCTGAACGAGCGGCACATCGCCATTGACCACCAACACATGCTGGGATTCAGGAGGGACGGCGATGACCGCCGTAGCCAGCGCATGGCCCGTACCGAGAGGGTCCGGCTGTTCGACACACTCCGCATCCCCGCCAATCGCCAGCGAGACTGCTGCGCGGTCTGCGGGGCGCGCCACGACGATGACGTCATTCGCATCCGTGAAGCGCGCCGCCTCAGCGGCGTAAGAAACCAGCGGAACGCCCGCTACGGTATGCAGGACTTTAGGCCGGGACGACCTCATTCGAGTGCCCCTGCCCGCTGCCAGCACGATGGCTGTCCAAGCACCCATCTTGTGTGCATCGGCGACCGACTCCGGTCGCGAGCCCTCTTCTCCTCTACGGACGGACTCTCGCCGCCGTCCTGCCACGCGGCCCCTCTGACGCGCCCGGGATGCCGCTGGAAATAGCTTCGCCAAACACTGCGATGGTACGGATGGGATTAATGGAGTGTCAAGGAAACGATGACCGGCCTGCCACAGCCAGTGCCGGCGGGCATGATAGAATCTCTGGATACGGAGAGATGGCTGAGCGGTTTAAGGCGGCGGTCTCGAAAACCGTTGTGGGGGCTTCCTCCACCGTGGGTTCGAATCCCACTCTCTCCGCCAGACACTGCACAGCTACGAGCCGGATGGTTTTCTGCGCGTCCGGCTCGGTTCACAGAGCGCGGAGAGGTGCCGGAGTGGCCGAACGGGCACGACTGGAAATCGTGTAGGGGCCGAAAGTCTCTCGCGGGTTCGAATCCCGCCCTCTCCGCCAGCTTGTGACATCAGCCCCTTGTACCTGCACTCCGGCATCCGCCAGAATAGCCCCACATCTTAGGGACGGACGTTCATGCAACTCATCTCGGTAAACGTCGCCAGGCCCCAGCTCCTGACGGGAACCGCCAAGGGCGACGTGATGTCGGCCATCCACAAACGGCCTGTCGAGGGCCCCGTGATGGTGCGCCGCCTCAACGTGGACGGCGACGCCCAGGGCGACCCCACCGTCCACGGCGGCCCGGACGCCGCGGTCTACGTCTATGCGTTCGAGGACTACGCCTTCTGGACGGCGCAATTAAAACGCGAGCTCACTTCATTCGGCTGGTTCGGCGAGAACCTCACCGTGCAGGGCGCGTCGTCAGACTTGATGTGTTTCGGCGACATCTGGCGCGTTGGTGGTACGCTGCTGCAGGTAACGGAGCCGCGCTCACCCTGCTACAAGCTGGACCACAAGATGGGCATTCGTTACTTCGCGGCGCGTTTCCGGCGCAGCGGACGCGTCGGCTTCTACAACCGTGTCCTTGAGGAAGGGGCCGTACAGGCAGGCGACGAAGCGACGCTTGTCGAGCCGCACCCGGCCCGCATCTCTATCCGCCTGCTGAGCGACGTACGCCACGTTGAAGGCATCTCCATGGAAGATGTCGAGCGTGTCCTCGCAGTGGAGAACCTACCCCCGGACCAGCGGCGTCACGCGGAGCGCCGGATGCGGGGGATCAGGCGGCAGAGGACGCAGTGACCACCATCGAGCACGACCTCCCCTATTGGATAGGCTTTTCCCGCGTACCTACCGTCGGACGCGTCCGCATCGGCCTCCTTGAAGAGCGGTTCGGCTCGCTCAAGGCCGCGTGGGAAGCTTCGGGCAGTGAACTCGGCGCGTCAGGCCTTACCCCTGCCGTCGTCAGCGCCATCGAGCAGGTGCGCAGAGTCGTCGAGCCGGAACGAGAGCTCGAACGGGTGCACAACGCCAACGTAACGGTGCTCACCTGGCACGACTCCGACTACCCACGGCTCTTCCGCAACATAGACGACCCGCCTCCCATCCTCTACGTCAAGGGGGCTCTGCAGCCGGACGACGAGGTGCGTGTCACGGTTGTCGGCACCCGCAACCCCACCGTGTACGGCAAGGAGGTAGCCCGGCAACTCACGAGCGACCTGGCGGAGTCCGGCGTGACCGTTGTGAGCGGGCTGGCCCGGGGTATCGACGGCATCGCGCACGACGCCGCCTTGAGGGCCGCAGGCAGGACGATCGCGGTCATCGGCTCCGGCCTGGACGTCATCTACCCGCCCGAGCACCGGTCGCTGTTCGAACGCATCGTGGACAACGGGGCGGTGCTCTCGGAGTACCCGCTCGGTTCCAAACCGGAGGCACGCCACTTCCCCCGGCGCAACCGGCTGCTGAGCGGGCTGGGCCTGGGCGTGCTGGTCGTAGAAGCGCCGAAAGACAGCGGCGCACGATCGACCGTCGAGTTCGCGCTGGAACAGAACAGGGAGGTGCTCTGCGTGCCCGGGAGCATCCACTCGCCTGCAAGCGAGCTCACCAACTGGCTCATCCAGCAGGGCGCGAAGCTCGTGATGCGGGTCGAGGACGTGCTGGATGAGTTGCACATCGGCGGCGCACCGCGACAGCAGCCGCTTCCCGGACTCTCTCCCGACACGGAAGAAGAAGCGCGGCTCCTTGAGGCGCTCACCCACGAGCCGCAACACATAGACGAGTTGAGCCGCAGCACCGGCATGTCCATCACGCAGGCCAGTGGAACGCTCGCCGTCATGGAGATCAAGGGCTCCGTTCTGCAGGTAGGGCGCATGAACTACATCCGTGCCAGGACCGCATCCGTCCGCTAACTCACTTGACAAGGGCATCGCCTCTGCCCGTATGTTGGAAGCATGGCAAAGACACCCACCCGAAAAACGTCTTCAGGAAAGAGACGCGCCAGCAACGGCGCAGCGCAAACCTCAAGCGCAGGCAACGGCCGAGAGGCATCACGCCACCTTGTCATCGTAGAGTCGCCCGCCAAAGCCACCACGATAGGCAGGTTCCTCGGCCGCGACTACACCGTGAAAGCGTCCATGGGGCACGTCAGAGACCTGCCCAAGAGGAAGCTCGGCGTGAACCCTGACAAGGACTTCGTCCCGTGGTACGAAGTGCCGGAGGACAAACGGAAGGTTGTCGACGAGATACGCGCGGCGGGGGAGCGTGCAGAGGACGTTTACCTCGCAACCGACCCTGACCGCGAAGGCGAGGCGATCGCCTGGCACGTGATGGAAGCTGCGGGCTGGCGAAGCAAGCCCGTACGCCGCGTGGTCTTCCACTCGATCACGGAGGACGCCATCAAAGACGCGTTCGCCCACGAACGCGACATCGACATGGAACTCGTCAACGCGCAGCAGGCGCGCCGTATCGAGGACAGGCTAGTCGGTTTCAAGCTCAGCCCCCTGCTCAAGCCGCTGGTCGGACAGGAACTGAACCGCAACCGCAACATCCTGACAGCGGAGGACCTCGACACGACCAGCTCCCTCTCCGCAGGCCGCGTGCAGTCCGTTGCGCTGCGTCTCGTAGCAGAGCGGGACAAGGAGATAGACGCATTCGTCCCGGTGGAATACTGGTCCATCGACGCCGCTCTCCTCACCGGAGAGAACGCCTCATTCACCGCTTCCCTGCGCAGCCTCGCCGGTGAGAAGGACGAACTCTCCCTTACGGACGAAGTCGCCACCAACGCCGTTCTCGCGAACCTGGACGGCGCCGCGTACCGCGTCGACTCCGTCACCACACGCCAGGTGAACCGGCGGCCCGCTCCGCCGTTCATCACGAGCACGCTGCAGCAGGAAGCGTCGCGGCGGCTCGGGTTCTCCGCCACGAGGACAATGACCGTCGCCCAGCAGTTGTACGAGGGCATCGCCATCGGCTCCGAGGGCAGGCAGGGCCTCATCACCTACATGCGGACGGACTCGCCGCAGGTCACGCCGGGCGCCATCCAGGAGACCCGCCGCTACATCGAGGAGCGGTGGGGGAAGGACTACGTGCCACGCACCCCGCGGCGCTACACCTCCCGGTCCAAGGTCGCGCAGGAGGCACACGAAGCCATCAGGCCGACGGCCATACGGCGCACGCCGCAGGGCATCCGTCAGCACCTCACCTCCGAGCAGGCCCGCCTCTACGAGCTGATATGGAACCGGATGGTGGCCAGCCAGATGGCCGACGCCGTGCTGGACGCAACCCGGGTGGACGTGCACGCGGCAGCGTCCGGCAAGCCTGCCTACCTGTTCAGGGCAACCGGTTCCGTTGTGCGGTTCGCCGGTTTCCGCGCTCTTTACATCGAGCAACGCGACGAAGGGAGCCCACGCGACGGAGACGACGATGACTCGCGCGTATTACCTCCGCTGCAGCAGGGCCAATCGCTCGACTGCACGGGATTGACCCCGGAGCAGCACTTCACGCAACCTCCACCCCGCTTCACGGAGGCGAGCCTCGTGCGTTCGCTGGAAGAGCAGGGCATCGGCCGACCCAGCACTTATGCCACGATCATCAACACGCTCGTCAACCGGAAGTACGTGACCCGCGAGAGGCGGGTGCTGAAGTCGACCCAGCTCGGCCAGCTCGTCTGCGGCCAGTTGATATCCCACTTCCCGGACATCATGGACATCACCTTCACCGGACGCATGGAGGACCAACTGGACGAGGTCGCCAACGGCAAGCAGGAGTGGGTGGCCTTCCTCCACGACTTCTATGGGCCGTTCAGCGAAGAGCTCAATAGGGCAAGGCAGGCGATCAAGGAAGCAACGCAGGAGGCAGCGAGCGAGTCGACGAACGAGCCGTGCGATGTCTGCGGCAAGCCGATGATCGTCAAACTGGGACGCTTCGGCGCGTTCCTCTCCTGCACCGGATACCCCGACTGCAAGAACAGCAAGGACATCTCCAAGGCCTCGGGAGACTCTGGAGAACAGGCCGCCGACGCTACCGAAGAGTCCTGCGACATCTGCGGGAAGCCGATGGCCTTGAAGCGCGGACGCTTCGGGCCGTTCCTGGGCTGCACCGGGTACCCGGACTGCAAGAACATCAAGCGGCTCCCCAAGGACGCCCCCAAGGATACCGGTGTGGCCTGTCCCCGCTGCGGCGGCAACCTCGTGGAACGCCGGGGCAGGCGCGGTCCTTTCTATGGCTGTTCCAACTACCCCACGTGCAACTTCCTCGTGAACCGGAAGCCCTTGCCGCAGCCATGCCCTGAATGCGATGGCCTGATGGTGCTGGGAGCCCGCGAGCAGGCGAACTGCACCAACTGTGCCTGGAAGGGACCCCTCCCCGCAGAGGAACCGGCAGGCGTCGCCTAGCGCTCAGCGTCATGGAAAGCCCGCACACAACCCACCGCGGTTCGGAAACCAGTCAGCCGCTCGTCGCTGAGTACGAGCGCACCCTGCGCACCACTCGGGCACTCTCGGACGCCACCGTCCGGAACTACGTGGCCGACCTCGCGCCCTTCCTGCGATACCTGGATGAGCAGAACTGCCCACTCGGAGCCGACGCAAAGGAGCTTCGCGATTTCGTGCGCCGGGGCAGCGATGCGAACGTCTCACGCGAGTACCGCAGCCTCGTCCGCGACTACGTCGCATGGCTGTTGGAGCGCCGCACCGTAGAGAGCGGACGTGGCGCCGGAAGCCGAGGCCACTCCCGCGCGAGCGTCCACCGGATGCTGGTATCGCTCCGGTCGTTCATGCGATTCCTCATCGAGCGCGGCCTCCTGCCGGACGCGCCGCTGTGGCGTCCCAAGTCCACCCTCATGGGCCGGCTTACGCCGAAACTGGAGCGCCGTCTCCCCGACCTCGTCTCCGTGTCCGAGGCGGCCCGTCTCGTCGAGGCGCCCTCGAAGTCGGGTGATGAGGAGAACGGGGTGAGAGACGCCGCACTCCTCGAGTTGCTCTACGGGTGCGGTCTGCGCGTCAGCGAAGCCGCCAACCTGGACCGGGAGAACGTCTCGCTGGAGGAGAGCACCGTCCGCGTGTGGGGCAAGGGAGCGAAGGAGCGCCAAACGCCGCTCGGCGCCAAGGCGCGGAACGCCCTCCGTGCGTACCTTAATTCGGAGAGCGCGCCGGACGACAAGGGCGGCCCGCTGTTCCGCAATGCGCGCGGCAAGAGGCTCGGCACACGCTCGATCCAGCGCATCGTTCGGAACTACGCGAAGCGCAGCGGGCTGCGGGAAGACGTGCACCCGCATACGCTGCGCCACAGCTACGCAACCCACCTCCTGAACGGCGGCGCAGACCTGCGCATCGTCCAGGAACTGCTCGGTCATTCCACGCCCAGCGCCACGCAGGTGTACACTCACGTCAGCCAACAGGAAGCGCGGCGCGTGTACCTTGCAGCCCACCCCCTGGCGCACGTGCCCGCCCCAGACGACCAGGACTCCGAATGACCATCCTCGTAGTGAACGGCCCGAACCTGAATCTCCTCGGCCAGCGCGAACCCGCCATCTACGGCAGCGCCACCCTCGACGACATCGAGCGAGCCGTGCGCGAGCGCGCTGGCGAACTGAGCACGTCAGTGGACTTCTTCCAGTCCAACTCGGAAGGCGGGCTGATCGACTACCTGCAGGCCAACGCCGCATCCGCGTCCGGCGTCATCCTCAACGGCGGCGGGTTCACGCACACGAGCGTCGCGCTGCGGGACTGCATCGCCTCGATCAGCCTTCCGGTCGTCGAGGTGCACCTGTCGAACATCCACGCGCGCGAGGAGTTCCGCCGCACGTCCCTCACCGCTCCAGTCGCGCGCGGCATCATCAGCGGACTCGGTCCGCGCGGCTATATCCTGGCGCTGGAATATCTCGTTGCGGAGGAGAACGCAGCATGAGCACCGCCGACCGCATCTCACGGCTCCGCGCCCGCATGGCAGAGGATGGGCTCGACGCGATGCTCATCTTCAACACGGAGCGCTCCCTCAGCAAGAATGTCACTTACTACTCCGGCTTCCGCGGCACGCACGGCTGGCTCTGGATAACACCGGACGACGCGGCGCTGGCCACGGACTTCCGTTACACCGAGCAGGCGGAGCACCAGGCGCCGGACTACCGCGTCATCCGCATGGCGGCCGGTTACGACTGGTTCTCGGAGGTCGTCTCGGCCTCCGGCGCGAAGAGCATCGGCATCGAGGACGAGTCCGTAACCTTCGCCGCCCACAGGGCGCTGACCGAAAAGTTGCAGGCGCTCGACCCCGCGCCGGAACTCGTGCCCACCAGGGACATGGCCGACCAGCTCCGCGCCGTGAAGGACGCGGCGGAGCTCGAAACGCTCATCCGGGCTATCGAGATCGCGGACGAGGCCGTCGAGACCGTCGCTGCCGGGATCCGCCCCGGCATGACGGAGCGGCAGATCGCATGGGACATCGAACGTGCCATGCGGAACGCTGGGGCGGACGGCCTCTCCTTCCCAACCATCGTCGCCTCCGGGCCAAACGGCGCGAAGGCGCACCACAGTCCCACCGACCGACCGCTGGAGTACGGCGACGGCGTCTATATCGACACCGGCGCGCTCTACGAGGGCTACTGCAGCGACATCACACGGGCCTTCGTCCTGGGCGAGGCGAGCCCGAAGTTCCGTGAGATATACGACCTCGTCCTGGCCGCGCAGGAGGCTGCCGAGGCGAACGCCACCGCAGGCATGACCGGCGGAGAGATCGACGGCATCGCGCGAGCGGTCATCGCGGACGCCGGCTACGGCGACGACTTCGGCCACAGCCTCGGCCACGGCATCGGCATCGCGGTGCACGAACTGCCGCGCGTCGGCCCAACGTCGGACGACCCGATAGAGGACGGGATGGTCTTCAGCGTCGAGCCTGGCATCTATCTCACCGGGTGGGGAGGCGTTCGCATAGAAGACCTCGTGGTTATGGAGAACGGCAAGCCGCGCATCCTCACCAAGGCCCACAAACGCGACGTCATCCCCGTATAAGAAGGAGTTCTGCATATGGTCATGGAGTTTGGAGACCTCCGCCGAGGCACGACCATCGAGATGGACGGCGTGCCCTTCAAGGTGGAGGACTACTACCAGCAGAAGATGCAGCAGCGCGCGCCGGTCTACCACATCAAGATGCGCAACCTGCTCACCGGCCAGTTACTCGACAAGTCGTTCTCCGGCTACGGTATCAAGCTGACCAAGGCGCCCGTCGAGAACCGGGAGTGCACCTTCCTGTACGAGGCCGATGGCATCTACAACTTCATGGACACCACGTCCTACGACCAGTACGAGGTCGGCAAGGACGTCGTCGGCGATACCTCCGACTACCTGGTCGATCAGACCGACTGCGAACTCGTCTTCTATCGCGACAAACCCCTCATGGTGGAGATGCCGACCACGGTGGACCTTATCGTCAGCGAGACGCCTCCGGGCTACAAGGGCGACACCGCGTCCGGCGGCGGCAAGCCCGCCACACTGGAGACCGGCATCCGCGTTACCGTGCCCATGTTCATCGCAATCGGCGACAAGGTGCGCGTGGACACCCGCTCCGGCGAGTACGTCACCCGCGTGAACGATTAGCGCCGCCGGCATACGGCCCGCGAGCACCCCATGCAGGTCTACAGCGTCAGCCAGATCACCGAGTACATCAGGGCAGTACTCGACCGCGACGTGTACCTCAGTAATGTCTGGATAACCGGAGAGGTCTCCAACCTGTTCGCGTCCGGCGCGGGTCACCGCTATTTCACGCTCAAGAACGCCGAGCACCAGCTCAAGGCCGTGCACTTCAGCGGCTACTTCGGCAGTGAGTACCTCATGAACGGCGCGCAGGTCATCGCCCACGGCCGCGTGTCGTTCTACTCGAACCGGGGCGAAACACAGCTCTACGCCGACTCCGTCGTCCCCGCCGGTGAAGGGGCACTCGCCGCCGAGTTCGAGCGCCTGCGCGCCCAACTCGAGGCCGAAGGCCTGTTCGACCCGGCCCGCAAGCGTGCACTACCGCCGTTCCCACGCCGGATCGGCGTCGTGACCTCAGCCCAGGGCGCGGTCATCCACGACATCCAGACCGTCCTCAGCGCCCGCTACCCGCTCGGCGAGCTCATCCTCTGCGACGCCAACGTGCAGGGCGACGAGGCCCCCGTCGAACTGGCGAGCGCCATCCGCGCGCTGAACAGGCTGCCGGGCGTAGACGTCATCATCGTCGCCCGCGGCGGCGGCTCGCTCGAAGACCTGCGCGCCTTCAACTCTGAGGAGGTTGCGCGCGCCATCTACGCCAGCCGCATCCCCATCGTCAGCGCCGTTGGCCACGAGTCCGATTACACCATCGCCGACTTCGCGGCCGACCTCCGCGCCCCGACGCCGTCAGCGGCTGCAGCAGCCGTCGCACCGGACGTGCGCGTGCTCAGCGAGGAGATTGCAGGTCTCACGGCCCGGTCCGGGAGTGCCATCGCGTACTACGCGGCACAGCGGGCCAACGAAGTTGAATCGCTGATCGTCCGGATGCAGCGCCATCTCCCTGATACCGCCACGCACCGCCAGCGCGTGGACGAGTTGCTGGAGCGCACCTACACCGGCTTCGATGCGTTCATCCGCCTGCGCGTGGAGCAGACCGACAGCCTTCGCACGACGCTGGCCGCACTCGACCCGTCCGCCATCCTCCGGCGGGGCTACGCGATGGTAACCTCGGTGCGTGACGGCAGAGCCGTCACCTCCGCCGACAGCGTTTCGCCGGGAGACCTTGTCCGCGCCACGCTGCATGAGGGAGAGCTCGAAGCCATGGTAACCGCGAAGAAGTGAGCCGGATGGAACAGCAGCCCCCACAGACCGAACGCGAACCCTCTTTCGAGGAGGCGCTTGCCCAACTCCGGGAAACCGTGCAGACGCTGGAGGAGGGCAACGTCTCGCTGGAAGAGGCGACCCGGCTGCTCGCGCGCGGCGCTGAACTCGCCAGGACGTGCAACGATCTGCTAGCGAGGGCCGAGCTGCAGGTGAGCCGCATCCGGCGCAACTTCCAAGGGCAAGCGGAGGTGGCAGAAGAGCCACCGCAGCCCATGGCCCCTCAGCAAGACTTCGGGATGTTCGATGACGCTCCGCGGTGACTTCCACATGCACACCCACTTCTCCCACGACTGCCTCACGTCTCCCGAGGCGCTCGTGAAGCGGTGCCTGCGAGTCGGCCTCAACTGCATCGCCGTGACCGACCACAATTCGCTGGAAGGCGGACGAGCCGTGCAGGGCATCGCGCCGTTCACTGTCATCGTTGGTGCTGAGATCAAGTCCACCGCCGGAGAGATAACCGGTCTCTTCCTGCAGGAGCACATCCCTGCGGGGCTGGACCCGGTCGAGACCGCGCGCCGCATCAAGGAACAGGATGCGCTCGTCTCCGTGCCGCATCCTTTCACCGGCATGGGACGCTCCGCGCTGGACAGGGAGACCGCAACCGACCTGCTCCCCTACATCGATATCGTTGAGGGATTCAACGCCCGCACCATGCGCGCGAGCGAAAACGCGGACGCCCGCCGGTTCGCCGCCGAGCACGGCCTTCCCGTCACCGCCGTCAGCGACGCGCATACGGCGCGCGAACTGGGCCGCACGTTCACCGAATTCCCGGAGTTCGACGGCACACCCGAGGGGTTCAGGCAGGCGCTCGCTGAGGCAACCCTCACCGAGTCGCCCGCAGGCTCGTTCGTCCACGTCTACACGACGCTGAACAAGCTGATCCGGCGCGTCCGCAAACCTCGCATATAGGAGCAAATGGTGGTCTAAGCCGTCTTGAGCGACTCGATGCTCTGGATGGTGATGACCTGGTCTGCCTTGGAGTACAAGACAGGGCGGCCAAGGCCGCCCTCACCGTCTGCATCTATGACGCACCGCGCTGCGAAATCGAGCGACGGCAATTCGTACATCACGTCCAGCAGCGCGTCCTCGATGATGGATCGCAGGCCTCGCGCGCCGGTCTGTCGCCCGATCGCCTGCTCCGCAGCAGCTTCCAACGCCGCCTGCGTGAAGCTCAGGTCCACGCCATCCAGCGCAAACAGATGCTGGAATTGCTTCACCACCGCGTTCTTCGGCTCGGTGAGCACACGCACCAGGGAATCCTTGTCCAGGCCCTGCAGTCCCACTACCACCGGCAGCCTGCCAATCAACTCGGGGATGAACCCGTAATCCAGCAGGTCTTCAGATTCCACTGCCTCGCGTATCTCGTCCTCGGTGCCGGTGCCGGTACCGGAGGCGTGGAAGCCGATGCGATGGTTCGACATCACCCGGCGGGCGATGACCTTCTCCAGGCCATCGAATGCTCCGCCGCAGATGAACAGGATGTTCGCCGTGTTCAACTGCAGGAACTCCTGCTGGGGATGCTTTCGGCCACCCTGCGGGGGAACGTTGGCCGTGGAGCCCTCGATGAGTTTCAGGAGCGCCTGCTGCACGCCCTCGCCAGAGACATCTCGTGTGATGGAGGGGTTCGCGCTCTTCCGCGCAATCTTGTCGATCTCGTCGATGTAGATGATGCCGCGTTCCGCCTTGGCAACGTCGTAGTCGGCCGCCTGGATGAGGCGAAGCAGGATGTTCTCCACGTCCTCCCCAACGTAACCCGCCTCGGTCAGCGAGGTCGCGTCGACGATGGCGAACGGCACGTCCAGGATGCGCGCCAGCGTCTGCGCCAGCAGCGTCTTGCCTGAGCCCGTGGGCCCCACCAGCAGGATGTTGCTCTTCTCTATCTCGACGTCGTTGGCGGAGGAGTTGGAGCGGATGCGCTTGTAGTGGTTGTAAACCGCAACGCTGAGCACCCGCTTGGCCCGGTCCTGCCCGATGACGTACTCGTCCAGCCGTCGCGCCATCTCTTTCGGCGAGGGGCTGCCTGGCAGGTTGGCCTGCTCATCCCTGCCGGACGTGCTCTCTTCGGTGATGATCTGCTGACACAGGCGAACGCACTCGTCGCAGATGAATACCCGGCCGGGGCCGGCGATGAGACGTTTGACTCCGTTCTGTGCCTTCCCGCAGAAGCTGCACACATGCTCGCCGTGGGGCGGTAACGTTCCGGAGTTGCTCGGCATCGGTTGACCGTCCTAGTTGAGAATCGCGCCGTTCGTTGATCCCAGTGGAACCCCCAGCACCTCGTCCACCAGACCGTACTCCTTCGCTTCCTCCGCGGGGAGGTAGAAGTCCCGGTCGCTGTCGCGGGCTACCTTCTCGTAGGGCTGGCCCGTGTGCGTCGAAAGTATCGTCCGGATCTTGTCCTGCATCCGCAGGATCTCACGCGCCGCGATCTCGATGTCCGCAGCCTGTCCCTGGGCGCCGCCAAGCGCCTGGTGCATGTGGATCGTCGAGTTGGGCAGCGCGAACCGCTTGCCCTTCGCCCCGGCGCAGAGGAGCACCGTCCCCATGCTCGCAGCCATCCCCACGCAGATGGTGGAGACGTCCGGCTTGATGAGCTGCATCGTGTCGTAGATCGCCAGGCCGGACGTGATAACGCCGCCCGGGCTGTTCACGTACAGGTTGATATCCTTGTCCGGGTCCTCACGCTCGAGGTAGAGCAACTGCGCAACGATGAGGTTGGACACCTGGTCGTTGATGGGAGTGCCCAGGTAGACGATGCGCTCCTTCAGCAGCATCGAGTAAATGTCGTAGGCGCGCTCGCCGCGGGCGCCGGTCTCGATGACCATGGGGATGATGTTCTCCGGCGGCTGCATCGCACCCGCGCTCAGCGGGCCGTGGATAGGCCAATCACGCATCGTTCGCTCCTCCCTGCTGTCTCCTGGCCCGCGTCTGTCTGGCGGGGGCCTTCGGTTGTCGGGGTTTGGCGCCGCTCTTGCTTGCGGCTGCTCTCGCCTTCGGCTTTGCTGCCGCAGGCGCGTCCCTGAGCGCAAGGGTGCTCAGATATTCCAACGTCCGCCGTTGCACCAGCATACGCCGGATGGACTCGCGGCTGTCGGGGTCGTCCAACTGCTTCCGATGTTCGTCGGTCAGTTCACCGGAGCCTTCGAGCAGCCTCTCGATCTCCTCGGAGACATCCTCGTCGGTGACCTCGATGTTCTCTCGCTGGGCGACGGCGCGGATGACGTGTGCGCGCTTCAGGCGTTCCTCGACCTTAGGCCGCGCCTGCTCGTGCACCTCTTCGTCGGACATCCCCTGCCACGTCAGGTACTCCCGGTACTCCTCGAAACCGACGCGGCCGGCCTTGATGTCGTCCTCGCGGCTGCGCACGTAATGCTCGACCTCGTTCTCGATGATGAGCGGAGAAATCGTGATGGACGCCTCTTCGGTTACCTTGGCCAGCGTCTCATCCTGGTGCTTCATGTCCGCCATGCGCTTCTCGCGCTCCAGCAGGTTCTCCCGGATCTTCTCGCGCAGCGCGTCCAACGACTCATAATCGTCGCCGACGCTCTTGGCAAACTCGTCGTCCAGTTCGGGAAGACTCTTGCGCTTGATGGAGTGAATCGTCGCCTCGAAGTGCGCCGTCTTGCCGGCGACCTCGGTGTTCGGCGCGTCCTCCGGAGCCTCGACGTCGAACGTCCGCTCCTCTCCGATCGGTAGCCCCACGAGTCCTTCGTCGAGACCTGGCACCGGGAACGTGGAACCGGGCCTCGGGATGTAGTCCGTCTCTTCCGAGCGCACGATCTCACGCCGCTCGCCATCCTCTTCGATCCAGCCAACGATGGTCAGATTGATGAGGTCGTCCATCTGCACCGTGTCTTCGACCGGCTCCCAGACGGCCAACTCCATCCGCATCTGCTCGAGCGTCGCGTCGACGGTCTCATCCGCCAGGGACGCTTCCTCTTTAGGATGGCGCACACTGTCCAAGTTTCCGAGGTCAACGGTCGGCTGCAAGGGAACGGTGGCTGTGAACTGGGGCGGGTCGAACTCGTCGAGCGACACGGAGGGAACCCCGCCGATATCCAGCCCTTCCTCCAACACGGCCTTGGACGTGAACTCCTGGATGACCGTGTCGAGCGCTTCGTTAACCAGATAGCCCCGCCCGAACATCTGCTCAACGATGCGGCGGGGCGCTTTGCCCTTACGGAACCCGGGGATGGAGAGGCGGCGAACTGCCCGGCGATACGCTTGATCGAGATAGGGCTCGATGTCGGCGTTGTCCAGCTCTACGGTGAGAACCGCTTCACGCGGCTCGCGTTGCTCAGTGGATATCTTCACACTTGGCTCGTATCCCCGCCGGAACCCTTCCGTTGGGGAGTGCTGCGCACAGACGGCGCACTCGATATCTTAGCACGGATGCCCTCTACGGAGAAACCGAACCGCTGCGGGGAGTGTCGCAGCCAGGTGGCAGGCGATACCCCCGATCTCCCTTAGCTCCCACGCTTCGCCGAGAGCGCCTGGAGCACCCGCTCGGCGGTCAGCGGCAGTTCAACGACCGGAGCGCCGATGGCGTCAGCAACCGCGTTGGCGATGGCCCCGGCCGTCGGGATGGTGGGAATCTCTCCTATCGACTTCGCGTGGAACGGCCCCAGCGCGTCCCCGTAATCAGGCACGTTGACCGTGATGAGTTCCGGGATGTCCTGCACCGTGGGTATCTTGTAGTCGGCGAAATTGGGCGTCGTGACCCGCCCGTCCTCGACGAGCAGCTCCTCCATCAGTGCGTAGCCGACACCCTGGATAATCGCGCCGTTGATCTGGCCCTGGTGCCCCAGCTCGTTGATGATCGTCCCCACGTCCTGCGCGGTCACGAGACGCTGCAGGGTCACCTGGCCGGTCTCGCTGTCGACCTCCACCTCGGCCATCTGCACGCAGACTCCCGGATCGGGCGTGCGCGGGGCTTGCAGCGTTACCGTGGCGGCCGCGAGCGGCTCATCGTCGCGGATCAGTTCCGTCGCGAGGCTCTCCAGTGAGATGAATCGCCCGTCTTCTGACTGCCAGCCTCCGGGAGAAAGCGCTCCATCCTCACTCCACTGCGCCGAGCGCCATTCCACCTGTTCGCTGCCGAGCGCCCGGGCGGCGAGAGGCGCAAGCTGCTCCTTGACCTGAACGGACGCGGTCAGCGCCGCGGTGCCGGAGCTGTTGGTTGTCTTGCTGCCGCCCGCCTCCACGTCGATGGGGAACTCATCGGTGTCCGAATGGACGATGCGCACGCGGTCCAGCGGTACGCCGAAGCTCTCAGCAACGATCGCCGCGACGACCGTGAGGCCGCCCGTCCCGTTCTCCGGCAACGAGGTCGTTGCGGTGATGGATCCGTCCGGGTTCACTCTGATCGACGACGAGGCCTGGCCTGCGCCGTGTCCACGGTCGGCCATGCCGACCCCCTGGCCCACGAGCTTGTTGTCCCCCCGTTCGCGCGAACCGGCGCGCGTCCGGTCGCTCCATCCAAAGGCGCGTCCAGCTTCGTCCAGCACATGCGGGGCCAGATGCGGGGTTCCGGTTGGAGTCGTTTCGGGAACGTTGCGCTTCCTCAGCTCTATGGGGTCGATGCCGAGTTCCGCGGCGATGATGTCCATGTGCTTCTCGATGGCGAAGAGCGCCTGCGGCGACCCAGGCGCGCGCATGTAGCCGCACGGCACACGGTTGGTGTAGACGGCGAATGCCTCGATGCGCATGTTGGGGATGTCGTAGAAGTTGCCGACACGCCCCGCACCACCCAGGAGGCCGTTCGCAGACGTGTTCTGGCCCGTGTACGCGCCGCGGTTCATGACGACGCGGGCGTCGTGCGCGACGATCCTGCCGTCCCGCTTGAGTCCCGTGCGCAGATCGACGACGAACGCGTGCTTCGGCGACACAGTGGTGAGGTCTTCGATGGCGCTGCTGACGAACTTGACGGGCCTGCCGAGCATGCGCGAGAGGTGGTAGGCAACCGGTGCGTCGCCTGTTGCGCTCTTGCTGCCGAAGTCCGCTCCGATGACCACCGTGTTCAGGCGGATGTCATCCTCAGAACGTTCTATCAGTCTGCCCAGCTCTTTCCGCGTCGTGTACGGCACCTTGTTGGAGGCCCACACTTCCACGCGCCCGGGTTGCTCGTCCACTAACCAGGCAGTCGGCTCCAGGTACGCCTGGTGCGATAACTGAGTCACGTACCGGCGTTCCACGATGACGTCCGCTTCCTTGAACCCCTGTTCGAGGTCGCCGGTCTCCGTGAGGGAGTAGCCGCAGAGGTTGGGCACGTCCGCCGGGACTTCCGGGAAGCCGAGGTAGGTGACCGCATCCTCGTGAAGCACCGGCGCTCCGGCTTGCATCGCCTCCTCCGAGTCAAAGACGGCGGGCAACTCCTCATACTCCACGTCGACCAGCTGCGCCGCCGCCGCCGCGATCTCCCGGCTCTCCGCTGTGACCGTCGCCACCTTGTCTCCGATGAACCTGACCTTGTCGTCGCAGAGCAGCGGCACGTCCTTGATGTTCCTGCCGGTGTGGCCGTTCGAGATGTCAGCCGCGGTGACGACCGCGAGCACACCCGGCATGGCGAGCGCCCGCGAAGCGTCTATGGAGAGTATGCGAGCGTGGGGGTATGGGCTGCGGACGTTCTTCGCCCAGACCGTTCCCGGCGGAGTGACGTCGGCGGTATAGGCTGCCGAGCCGTTGACCTTGTCGACCCCTTCTATGCGCGGGATCGGCCTTCCGATGATGGTAAACGCTGGTGCTGGCGAGATGGTCACGGCTACACCCCTGGTTCATGGGCTGCTGACGACGTGGAGTCTACCGGCACCCGGTCCCTTGCGCTACGAACAGCAGTCCGCGGCGAGCTCAGGCTGACGCTTTCAGGAAAGCCGCGACAGCCTCGTCGTGCTGCTCGGGCTGCTCCCACTGAGGCCAGTGGGCCGCGTTCTCGATCAACTGGAACTGTGCTCCGGGAATCACGCTCGCGAGGTACTCGCCCACCTCCGGCCCGGCGCCGCGGTTCCGGTCGGTCCAGAGCACGAGCACGGGAGGTTTGAGCGTGGCGGCGACTTCCTCCTCATAGTGCATCAGCCGGGGCCTCGGTGCGGAGATGCCATACACCCTCGCCATCGACGCTCGTATCTCCGGCACCGCGTACATGCGGTACTGCACGTCCACCAGCTCTTCGGTCAGGTGGTCGGGGCTCGCAACAAGGTACTCCATCCGTCTCCTCACCGTCTCCCGGCTGAAGTTCGTCACCGAGTCCCTGCAGAGCGGCACGAGCAGGTTGCCTTCCGGCGTCTCGGGAAACTCGCGCTTGAAGTTGACGTAGTACGAGCCTGAGTTCAGCACCAGCTTGCCGCATCGCTCGGGATGGTGGAGGCCGATGTGGAACGCCATGCCCGCGCCCATGGACTCGCCCTCGATGTGCGCCCACTCGATGCCGAGCGCGTCCATGAAGTCCAGCACCGCCTCAGCCTGCCGCTCGACCCGGTGTTCGGAGTCGTAGGGTTCGAGGGAGGAGTAGCCGTGATAGAGCGCGTCGATCGCGTAGACATGAAAATCGTTCGCCAGCCGCATGACGTTGCGGGCGAACAACTCAGCGCTGCTGCCCACCCCATGTATGAGAATGAGGGGGTCGCCCGAACCGGCCTCGATTACCCGCGTCCTGTACTTGGCGCCGGAGACAACACGCACCGTGGCTCCCAGCAGGTCGACCCACAGCGACGACGGCGCACTGGCTCCAAGCTCCGTCATGTCAGCGCTTCAGCGCGCAGCCGCGCCCGTCAGGAGGCCCATGTACCGTTCGACGGGGTTGTTGGGACCCCTGCCGAAGCGCGCAGTTCCCATCCTGTAGGCACTCAGCGCCGGGTAGTGTTCCATGGGCAGATCTATGCACACGTTTGCGGTGGGGTCCCTGAAGGTGTTGATGGGGTCGCCGCCATCCGCCACGACCTGTATCTGCTCCTCCAGCATCTTCCGGAACATGATGAGCCCGCAGTCTGTCTCCGCCAGTTTCTCGACGGTCCGGTCGGTGATAGGCCCTTGCGCGGGCCAGGCCAGCACGTCCTGCCCCAGCACGTACTCCGGGTAGTCTTCAAGGGGAACATCGAACGTCTCGATCTCTCCCAGCGGGGGCAGGGATACGCCGTCCGCCGGATGGTAGATCTGGTACGCGAGGTGCCAGGTGGTGGTGTCGTCGATGGGCACCCGCATCTGCAGTTCTTCGCGTCCCGGCCCGCCGATGAGCACGTAGTTCGGGAACACCAGCGGGTGGCCTTCCAGCCAGGAAGCCGCAGTGGCCTCGTCCTCTCCCTCGCGCAGCCTGTACTTCTGGATACCGAACGCGTTGCGCTCGAACCCTATCTTGACGTGGTGGCGCAGGAAGTTCCGCGTCTGGTTGAAGGCAGCCTCGTCGGTGATGCCCTTGCGTTCGAGCGCATACGCTCCGAACGCCCCGTGCATCCACTCCACGTGCACGGTGTCCACGGCGTTCTCCTGGCACTGGAGCCAGTTGCACGGGACGTTGGTGGTGCCCACCTGCCGGAACACGTTCTCTACAACGAAGATGTCCCAGCGAGGAAGCAGCGGGGCGGGCTGTGGCCCGATATACGCCCAGATGAGCCCTCCGAGTTCCTGAACGTCGTAGGCCGCTATCTGCACGCGGGCAGCGAAGTTGTGCGCGGGGTCCTCAGCAGGCTGTTCGAGGCACTGGCCGCTCGCGTCGTACATCCAGCCGTGGTACGGACAGCGCAGTCCGTCCTCGGTTGGTATGCCGTGCTTCAGGTCGACGCTCCGGTGGGCGCACCGCTGTTGAACGAGCCCCAGCCGTCCCTGGCGGTCCCTGAACAGGGTGAGGTTCTCACCGAGCAGGCGAACGCTCTTCACCGGGTTCTCGCCGAGCTGCTGGTCGGTGGCTACCGGGTACCAGTACCGCCTGAGCAGGTCGCCCATGGGTGTGCCGGGGCCCACCCGGGTCAGGCGCTCGTTCTGTTCCTGGGTAAGCATCGCTCGTTGCCTCCTGAACGGCCGCTCGCTAGAACCCGTAGAAACGGGCGGGGTTGTGCGACAGCACCTTCTCCAGCGTTTGCGGGGAGATGTCCTCTCTGCCGCGCAGCAGGTGCACCAGTTCCGGTTCGGCGGACTGGTCGCCGTGGCCGTAGTCGGAGCCGGTGATCATGTTCTCTTCGCCCAGGTACTGCAGGATGTAGGGCAGGTCCTCGTCAGCCTCACACGCGACGAAGAGCCGGTTCTCCTGGAAGTACGATGGCCCGAATTCCGAACTGGGGACCCTCAGTCGACGGTGCAGGAAGTGGACGAGGTACGGGATCCAAGAAGAATTCGCCTCGATGAACCCCCACCGCAGGTCCGGGAAGCGCTCCGGGATCTTGCTGCAGGCGAGGTCGTAAAAGGCCATGACCGGCAGGAGCCGCACGTCCGGGAACACGAAGCTGAGGCGGCTGTCGAAGAACTCTGTCAGCACCGGAGAGCCTGGGCCGGTGTGGATGCAGATGGGCAGGTCCAATCGCTGGGCTTCCTCGTAGATCGGGAAGAAGTACGGTTCGGCCAGCGAGCGGTCCTTCTCGACGCCCTTGAAGAGCACCCCGCACGCCCCATTCTCCTTGCCGAAGTGCATCTCCTCGATGCTCTTGTCGAGGTCGCGCAACGGCGGAACGACGATCCAGCGCATACGTCCTCCGGAGCGGGAGCAGGCGTCGGCCATGAACCGGTTGTAACACCGCGCCAGCGCAACCTCCAGTTCGACGTCGTGCGTAAGGAACCCGATGAACAGCGTGGGGTAGATGATCTGGATGTCGACGCCCATGTTCGTCGCGTCGTCCAGGCGTGCGTCGATGTCGGTCATCGCGCGCTTGTGCCACGCCGTCGAGTTGCGTATCTCGTCCTCGATGGGCGGAGTCGCCAGTGCCTGCCCGCCCTTGCCCGGCGGGTGCGGCACGAAATGGCTGTCGATGATCCAGAAGTTGCGGACTGCCCCGTTGTTCGGGTCGGCGCTGGGGACCAGTTGAGGCTTGCGGTGCGCCATCTCCTCGTCGAAGAAGTCCCAGATGCGCTCCGACTCGATCACGTGCGTGTCAGCGTCGATCACCGTTGCCATCCGACACCTCCTCCGTGTTCCTAAGCGCCGTCTTCGCAGGCCGGATACCGCCATATTAGTCCGCTGCCGCCGGACTGCAAGGGCGTGCGGTGCCGTCCGGCCGGATGACTAGTCGTCCAGTGGAACGACCTCGCCGTCCTTCACCGTTATCTGCTTGCCGGTGAGCTCCATCGGCGTGTCGCAGGCCAGGATGTACCGGTCCTGAACGATGTCGCCGACCCAGTGCATCGTCGCGCGGTTCTCGACGGGGGTCTCGTCGGTGGCGATAGCGCGCAGGCCGCTGCCCGGCGGTGCGCCGCCCGGCCCCATGCTGACGATGCAGACGTTGTTCTCCCGCTCTTCCATGGCGACGTCCGCAGTAAACGCCCGTATCGCAACCTTCGAGACTCGGTAGACGCACGCGCCGATGGAGTCCGGCATGCGATCGTTCCGGACGTTGCCCTGCCCGAAGTTGATGATGTGGCCGCCGCCCTGCTCCCGCATGTAGGGGATGGCGTGCTTGGTGCAGTGGAATGTGCCGATGAGATTCGTGCGGATGATGTTGTCGAAGAACGAGGACTCCATGTCCGCGATGCGCGGCCACCGCGGCGATCCTGCCTGGAAGTGCGTCACGATGGCCGCATCGTTGATGAGAACGTCGATGCGCCCGTAGTGCTCGTGCACGCGGGCCAGCATCCCGCGCACCTGCTCCTCGTCGCGGATGTCGACCTGGACGGGGAACACCGCCGCGCCGCGCTCGGCTACTTCCGCAGCGACAGTCTCCATCGGCGCGATGTCCGCGATTGCGAGGCGGGCGCCCGCCTCCGCGAACGCACGTGCGTTGTACCGCCCTATCCCCATAGCGCCGCCGGTGATGACGACCACCTTGTCCTTTACGGGCATGCTCCCTCCTTCGCGCGTCAGGCGCGCGGTCCCTCGGGTCGAGTTACTGATTCAGCCCAGCCCTGACAGGCTAGACCCACTCGGCGAATCCCATGGCGCAACCGTTGCCCGCTTCCGTGCGGTAGCACGGGACGTAGTCCACCATGTTCAAGGCGAGACCGCCGCCGGACATCGCGCCCGCGAGCGCGATCCAGTTCTTGATCTCGGAGGTGCCGGCGCGGAAGCGCACGTCCGGGTAGTCGGTGAGTTTCGTCACGTCGTCGTGCTTCAGCCCGTCGATGATCCGGTGGTCCAGCTCTTCCTCGATGACGGTGTGGCTGAGGCCGCCTGAAGCGAAGACCGCGACTCGCTTGTCGGAGTCCCACTCCTCGATCGCCTTCCGGATCGTCTGCCCGAACCGGTAGCAGCGGGACGCCGTCGGTGTGTTCGGCGGGTAGTAGGTATTGACGAGCACCGGCACGCTGGGCGTGACGACGTTGTTCATCAACCGGCGGTAGACGTAATAGAAGGCGTGGCCGATGGAGCCGTCGCCGTCGCGTCCCGCCGGGAGCTTGCTCGAGCGCGCCACGTCGAACTCGTTCTCGATGAACGTCTCGATGAGGTACTCGCCGAGCGCTGCGTCCGCGGGGTGCGTCAGCTGGCCTGCCGGCCGTCGCGCGACTTCCGGGTCGCTGAGGGAGCCGCGCGCGCCGTTCAGGCTGGGGATGTCGTTGACCGTGTCCCCGTAGTAGATGGAGAGGGCGGGCATGTTCTCGTCGTCGAACGACTCCTTCTGGTCGTCGCCCAGGATGATGCACACGTCCGGCTTCACTGCCGCCAGCGTCTGCTCCAGGTGGGCGATGGCGCTCTGGCACGCGTCCCACCGGGTCTGGAACTTCTCGTCCGTACATTCCTCCTCGAAGTGCTCCCCCGCGCGCAGTTCCGCGAGCTCGCCGAACGAGTACGTCTTGCCCTCGAACCAGTGGACCGCCTGCGTGCGTCCGCGGTCTCCGTAGGTCCGCCAATTCTCCGGCGGCATCTCCAGTTGCGGAGCATGGGAAGAGGCCATCCCAAGCACGATCTCTGCCATCATCCACCTCCGTTCTCACAGCTAAGCGGAGTGTACACCTTTGTCCTTCGAGCGGCGCTGGTGTGCAACCTGGAGGCGTGTGCGCTGTCCAACACCTGGTAGTGGCTCAGTTTGAAATCTTGCGTCGCCGGTACATCGCGGTCTGCGTTGGCACGGACGGGCGCGCTGGCCTCGCAGCGCCAAGCCGCTAGGCACGCGGCTCCTGAGTCCGTTCGGGCAACAGGCAAAGACCGCCTGCCGTGGAAACGCGGCAGGCGGTCTTTTGGGGGGCAACGGGGTTGCTGGTTCTGATCTGGCCTTTTAGACCGCTATGCCGGACAACACAACGATGGCCATCACCGCCAGCAATCCCCCAAAGATCAGCATGACCAGCCCCGCTACGCGGCGCCCGCTCCGCTGAAGGTGCCAACCACCGGTAAGCAGGGCCACGGTCGGCACTCCCAGGATCACCAGCCAGACCAGCAACGTAATCATGGGTTAGTAACCCCCGCTGGCCCTCTTCGAACCGTTACCGTACTGCGTCTTGTTCACATAGGGGTAGCTGTGCTGGATGCACCCTACGCGCGGGCCGATGCAGTACGAGAGCTTAGCCAGTCTCGTTCGAATATGTGCCAACGTATCTTCCTTCAAAAGGCACCTAATGGGCCTCTCGGTGATGTACTGCTTACACGTGCCCTCGCCGTGGGCAGCGGCGCGCAATACTAACAGGGGTGGGGAAGTAGCGTCCAACTACGCGCTGCCACGGTAGTGGCTCAGTTTGAACTGAGCCACTACCCAACACCTCCGCCGATAGCGCCGCTACGCACGCTTGCGATAAGGTAATCGGACGGCGGTCACCACTGCAGCAGGAGCAACGCTCCGCGAGGCCGCCCCATCAATCGACCAGGACTCGTGAGTGCTTTGCTGAAATCCATCGGCTGCGGCAGCCTACGCCTCGAACACGCAGGACAAACTATCTCTCTGGCCGGATGGGTGCACCGCCGCCGCGACCACGGCGGCCTCGTCTTCATCGACCTGCGCGACAGCACCGGCATCGTGCAGGTGGTTTTCCATCCGGAAGAAGCGCCGGAGGCATTCGGCGTCGCGGAGAAGTTCCGCGCGGAGTGGGTGGCGCAGATAACCGGCGCCGTGCGCCCGCGTCCCGAAGGGACCGCCAACCCCAACCTCGACACCGGAGACGTCGAGGTGCTCGCGAGCGCCACCGTCGTCCTCAACGCCGCGAAGACGCCGCCGTTCGACGTGAGCCAGGACGCTCCCGTCGATGAACTGCTCCGCATGCGCTACCGCTACCTCGACCTGCGACGCCCCTTCATGCGCGAGAACCTCCGCATGCGCCACCGCGTCGTCAAGTTCATACGCGACTACCTCGACGAGCGCGATTTCGTGGAGATCGAGACTCCCATCCTCATCAAGAGCACGCCGGAGGGCGCACGGGACTTCCTCGTCCCCAGCCGCATACACCAGGGCAGCTTCTACGCCCTTCCCCAGTCTCCTCAGCAGTTGAAGCAGCTCCTGATGGTGGCGGGCACCGACCGCTACTTCCAGATCGCCCGCTGTTTCCGCGACGAAGACCCGCGCGCCGACCGCCTCCCCGAGTTCACGCAGCTCGACCTGGAGATGGCGTTCGTAGACCGCGACGACATCATCGCCCTGATGTCCGATCTCTACACCGAACTCATCCAGGTCATCCGCCCGGACAAGCATGTACCCCTCCCCGTCCCTCACTTCACCTACGAGGAGGCCATGGCGCGCTTCGGCAGCGACAAGCCCGACATCCGCTTCGGGCTGGAGATAGCCGACTTCTCCTCCGTCGTCGTGGACAGCGAGTTCAAGGTCTTCTCGGGTGTCGTTGCAGGCGGCGGCGTGGTCAAGGGCTTCGCCGCCCCCGGCCTCGCCTCGATCCCACGACGCCAGGCAGATGAACTGGTCGAGCTCGCCAAGCGCTACGGCGCCCGCGGCCTCGTCACCATTGCACTCGACGAAGCCGCAGGCTCGCTCGACACACTCACGCTCGACCACGTACGCACGCCTGCCCGAGCCCTGTCGCTCGACGAGATCAAGTCGATAGCAACCGCCTGTGGCGCCGCGCCGGGCGACCTCATCCTCGTCGTGGCGGGAGAAGAGCCGCAGTCCTCCTCCACACTTGGCCAGTTGCGCCTCCACATGGGCGAGCGGCTCGGCCTCGCCGACCCGAACACCATCGCCCTCTGCGTCATCTCCGACTTCCCCCTCTTCGACTGGAACGAGAACGAGAATCGTTGGGACTCGGTGCACCACCCCTTCACTGCGCCCTTTGACGACCACTGGGAACGGCTGGACTCCGACCCTGGGAACATGACTGCCAAGGCCTACGACCTCGCCGCGAACGGCTACGAACTCGCAGGCGGCAGCATCCGCATCCACGAGCGCGCCCGGCAGGAGTCCATATTCCGCACGCTCGGCCATTCGCCCGAGAACGTGGAAGCGCAGTTCGGTCACCTGCTGGAGGCGTTCGAATACGGCGCTCCGCCGCACGGTGGCTTCGCGGGAGGCATAGACCGCCTGGTCATGATCCTGTCCGACAAGGCCGACTCCATCCGAGACACCATCGCGTTCACCAAGACTCAGATTGGCGCTGACCCCCTCTTCGGCGCGCCCTCGCCGGTCGACCAGTACCAGCTGGACCAGCTCGGCCTCGCGCTCGCGCCTCGGAGCCCCGACCCCGAGAAGCAGTAGGACAGGCACCCCATGCTCCCGGAGCTGACCATCGCCCAGGCGGCTGTCCTCGCGCTGCTGGGACTGTCCGTCGGTGCGGTGGGAGCGCTCGCGGGCGTCGGTGGAGGGTTCCTCCTCGTTCCGGTGCTGCTGTTCATCTTCCCCGACGCTGACCCTGCCACCGTAACCGCCATCTCGCTCACCGCCGTCTTCTTCAACGCCACCTCCGCGAGCGTCGGCTATCGCCTCTGGCGTCTGCAGGACTTCCGGACCGCCCTCATCCTCATCGCCCTGGCCGTCCCCGCCGCAGCAACAGGAGCGCTCATCAACCGTGTGACCGACCGTGGCGCGTTCGAGGTGGTGTTCGGCGTGGCGCTCCTGCTGGGAGCTGTATACCTCCTGGCCCGCAGCGCCCTCGAGTCCCGGCCGCAGGAACCTTCCACGCGAGGACGGACGCGCACCATCGTCGAGAAGACCGGCCGCGTCTACGGCTACCGTGTCAACGAGCCGCTCATCGCGGCCATCGCACCCTTCGCAGGCTTCTTCGCGGGTTTCTTCGGCATCGGCGGCGGCATCATCAACGTGCCCGTCATGATGCTCCTCATCCGCATCCCGAAGGCGGTCGCCGTCGCGACCTCCCAGCTCGAGCTGACCGCCGCAGCCGCAGCCGCGCTGGCCATCCACCTCGCGTACAGCAGCGACGAAGCGAGCCTCTGGCTCCGCGCGGGCATCGCAGGTCTGGGAGCGACGATCGGCGCGCAGATCGGTGTGCGGCTGGCGCCCAGGGTCGGCGGACGGCTCGTGCTCGGCGTGATCGGCGCCGGACTGCTCGTCGCCGGGACGAGGCTCCTCCTCTGAACCCTACTGCTCCGCCGCGACGCCTCCCAGTCCCCATGCCCCTCTGAACCGCACGACGAGCGTTGAGCACCCGGATCGCGCGGCAACGCTTTCCGCCAGACCAGACGCCTCCCCCTCTGCGACCAGCGCAAACATGGACGGCCCGGCTCCGCACAGCGCCGGGCGTAACCCCACTCCCTCGAACGCCTCCCGCATCGCTGTGGAGAACGGATACGCCTCACCTGCAACCGCATCGAACGCGTTGACCGCGTGCGCATCCAGCGGTTCACCTCTGCGCATGCGTGCTTCCGCCTCCGCTGTTGCGCTCCCGTCCGTGTAGTGCTCCGGCCTCAGCAGTCCGTACATCTGCCCGGTCTTGTCCCGGGGCCTCGACGCATCCGGCACCGCAACGACTGCCTCGCCCTGGGGGTTCGGCAGCGCCGTCAGCCGTTCGCCGCGACCCTCCCCCAGCGCAGTGCCGCCGGAGACGAAGAACGGCACGTCGCTGCCCAGTTGCGCCGCGAGTTCACGCAACGCGTCGGCATCGAGGTCGAGCCCCCACAGCCGCCGCAGACCGAGGAGCGCCGTCGCAGCGTCGCTGCTGCCCCCGCCGAGGCCCCCGGCCATAGGGATACGCTTCGTCAGGTGGATCGCTGCCCCTGTCGAGACGCCCACTTCGCGTTGCAGCAGGCGCGCCGCCGCCAGCACGAGGTTCTCCTCCACCGGCGCGGCGCCCTCCGGTTCCACCGTCAGGCTGAGGTCGTCGGATGCCTCGAACGCCAGCTCGTCCGCGAGGCTGAGCGACTGCAGGATCGTCCGCACCTCGTGGTAGCCGTCGTCCCTGCGTCCGAGCACCTCGAACGTCAGGTTGACTTTCGCGGGGGCGAGCAGACGCAGCACAGACGACTACCAGCGGCGCTTGTATTTGGAGATGCTCCGCATTTCGCGAGGCGGGTCCAGTTGACGGCCCATGATGGTGTACGACACTTCTGCCACGTACAGGCTGCCCTCCGAGTCCACGGCTATCCCGTGCGGAGCGACGAACTCGCCCGGTCCCTCGCCTTCCACCGGAGCGCCGAAGCGGCAGACCAGCTTGCCGGTCAGGTCGAAGACCTCCACGCGGTGCCCCATGTTCGGCGAGTCGAAGCCGCCTATGCCGTTCAATTCGCCCACGTAGATGTAGTCCTGCCAGAGCACCATCGCGTCGGGCCGGTGGATGTTGCTCCACATGGTGATGAACTGCCCATCCGCATCGAACACCTGGATGCGGTGCGCCTCCCGGTCCACCACGTAGACCCTGTCCTCGCCGTCGAATGCGATGTTGTGCGGGCGCATGAACTCTCCGGCGTCGATGCCGGGGCTGCCCCAGGAGAACTTGTAGTCGCCCGCACTTGTGTAGACGTGCACACGAGCGTTCCCGTAGCCGTCCGACACGTACCAGTCGCCGTTCGACGGTCGGATCGCTGCGGACGTAGGGCGATTGAACGGCTCGCCGCCCCACTTCGGCGACGGGTTGTTGCGGTTCCCCAGTTCGAACAGCTGCTCGCCTGCGCTGTTGAACTGCTGGATGGTATGGATGCCGTCATCGGCAACGAGCAGCGTGTCATCGTGCGCTATGTACAGCCCGTGCGTGCGGTTGCTGAAGTAGCCCTCGCCGAACGACTTGATGAAGTTGCCGTCCTTGTCGAACTGCATCAGTGGGTGGTCGCCCCGCGTCAGTAGGTACACGTTGTCCTGCGAGTCAACGGCAACTCCCGGACACTCGAGCAACGCGTAGCCCTCCGGGATCTTGGGCCATCCTGGAACGTACTCGTACTGGAACCCCTCATAGCCGAAAACGTCCGCCATTTCGTCTCCTTTCGCCTGCGCACGCGCGCAGGATTACGAACTTCCGAGTCGCGCGACTTCCGCCTGCAACTCCGTGGCCACTGCGAGCAACCCCTGTACCGTCTGGCTGGTGCGCTCGCCGCTCTCTTCCAGCACGCTTATCCGGGAGTGGAGTTCTCGGGCTTGCTCCTCATGCTCCCTGAAGCGCGCCTCGTGGACGAGGAACAACTCTTCGTGTACCTGCCTCGACTCACGCAACTCGCGCTGGCTGGCGTCCATTGCACGGACACCCTCGATCACCCGCTCAATCGCTTGCGCGATCAACTCTATACGGTCTTCCCGATCTCCCATCGTCATGGACCTCATCCTCCTAGCACCGCGATTCTACGCCAGCGCCGGCAACCCCACGCCAGTGGCACATGTCACATTTGGCGCCAACTGCGACACAACCCTCTCTGAATCAGGTACCATCCGTACAGCAACTGACAAGTAGCGGAGGAAGCGCAATGACCCAGAACGGCACACCGAAGGACGCCATCGCGCGCGGAGGCGGCGACGGCAGGTTCGCTTACGACAGGTGGATGGAGGCGCAGGGCCTCCCCATCCATCGCGGCTACTTCATCGAAGACCTCCGCACCGTAGAGGTCGCCCCATGGCACGAGCGCGAGTGCAACGGCGCGTTCATCCAGGTATCCGGCATGGAGGGCGTCGCGGAGGCGCGCATCACCGAGCTCCCGCCCGGTGCGAGTGCTCCTCCTTACAAGTTCGCACTCGACGAGGTCGTCTACACGCTCGCGGGGCAGGGCATCGCTACCGTCTGGACGGACGGCGTGCCCAAGCACAGCTTCGAGTTCGGCCCGCGCAGCCTCTTCCTCATCCCGCGCGGCGCGCACCGGCAGTTCGCGAACGCCCGCGGCGACCAGCCGCTGCGCATGGTGCACAACAACTACTTGCCCGTTGCCATGTCGCTCGAACCGGACCCGGACTTCTACTTCAACAACTCCTACCCGCATCCGGAGCTGCTGCAGCCCCGCGAGGAGGAGTTGTACGCCGTTGCCAAGCGCGCACCGGACATGGGGCGCGGCGCTACCTGGTACGGCAACTACTTCACCGACATGGCTGCGTGGAACGACCTCGTCCCGCACCGCCAGCGCGGTGGCGGTGGACACGTCGTGGACGTCTCCTTCCCCAACTCCCAGATGGGCGGCCACATGTCCGTCTTCCCGCCCGGGACGTACAAGAAGGGACACCGGCACGGCCCCGGACGGGTTATCGTCATCCCCGCGGGTGAGGGCTACTCCATCCTGTGGCCGGAGGGCGGCGAGAAGATCATCGCGCCCTGGCACGAGGGCAGCATGTTCACCCCGCCCGACCGCTGGTTCCACCAGCACTTCAACGTCAGCGTCGAGCCCGCCCGTTACCTCGCGCTCGCTCCGCTGCCCCAGTTCAGCGGGCACAGCGAGAAGGTGGAAGACCGCAGGCGCGACCAGATCGAGTACCCGTACGAGGAAGCCTGGATCCGCGAGAAGTTCGAGGAAGAGCTCGACAAGCGCGGTCTGGAGAGCCTGATGCCGGACGAGGCCTACAAGAACCCCGACTTCAAGTGGGGCTACCGCTCCGACGAGGAGCAAGGCGCTGTGATCGGCCTCCTGCAGAGCAGCCGCTAGCGGCAGCCGTCGCAACCGGAACACTGAAGGGGCGGCTCTTGGAGCCGCCCCTTTGTCATACGCTCTGTCTATTCAGGACGCTCGACTGTGGCGCCGTGAGGTTTACACCAACACCATCGATCGCACCGTTGGCATCCCGGACTTCGCGAGGCTCCAGTGCTCTCCCTGGTCCTCGCTCACGTAGAGGTCGGTGGCCGCGGCCGCTACCAGCGCGCCGCCGGGACCCGCCACCATCGTCCTGACCATCGCCTCGAAGGAATCGGGCAGGCCGTTCGCAAGCCGGCTCCAATTGACCCCGCCGTCCTCACTGCGATAGAGCGCAGCGTTTGCCGTGCCATTCGCGCGCCACCCCGGCGGAGGCGTTGCGGCGGCGGCCGTGTACAGCAGCCTCGGGTCTTCCGGCGCTGCGACCAGGGGCATCGTGTACGGTCGCTCCAGGCCCTCCTGCACCAGGGTCCAGCTCTGGCCGCCATCCTCGCTGCGGTGGAACCCGCACCCCGTGGTCGCGTACATGTGCTGCGCATCAGGGTCTGCCATCACCTCGTGGACGTCGAAGAACAGCCCCTCGTTCAGACTCTCCCATGTCACGCCGTCGTCGACGCTGCGGAACACGCCCCCCTCCTCGACGCCAACGTAGACGCCGCCCGCCTGCGCGGGATCAGGGAAGATCGAACGCACGTGCGGGATGTGCGGGGGCGGGGGGAAGGTCCACGTCTCGCGGCCGGGGATGTCGTTGAACGTATCGCAGCCAACCCACGTGGCCCCGCCGTCGCCGCTCCGGTACATCATCGCGGGCGATACGCCAAGCCATACGAGCCCTGGCACGCGTGCGTCGGCCCCCAACGTCCAGGGCTGCTCCTCGACAGCGCGGGTGTTCATCAGTTCCCAGTGGTTATGCCCGCTCCGGCGCCAGACCGCTGCATCGTCTGTGACGGCGTATACCGTGTCGCCGGCGCCCGCGAGCATCACTCGTGTATCAGGGCCGTCCTCCGCGTGGAACTTGCCGCTGTCCAGGTGGAACGCGAACACACCTTCGTCTGTTCCCAGCACCAGCTCACTCATGGCTGCCTCCTCATCTGCTCATGGCCTGTTGCTCTTGCGGCAAGTGTACTCGTCCAACACGGGCGTCTCTACTCCGGGCGTTTGCCGATGCGCAGGCGGACGACGCCGCAATCGCACAGGTAGTCCGTCCACGCCAGTTCGTCGAGTTCGTTCGGCAGCAGGGGTTGGCCGCGCTCCGAGTACGGCACCTCCCGCACACGCGACGCACCGCAATGCTCGCACGACGGCTCCATCCGCAGTCCGCCTTCGTCGCGTATCGTTACTCCGCTCATCCCGCTGCGCTCCGCCACGCACGATACAACGACGCCCACTCCGCCATGGACAGCGTCTGCGCCCGGCGCGACGCCTCGATCCCCGCAGTCGCCAGCAGCCGCTCTGCCTCATCCGGCGCGACGTTCAGGCCACCCGACAGCGCATTCCGCAGCTGCTTCCGCGGCGCGCTGAATCCGGCCCTCGCCAGCACGAAGAACCGCTCCGCGTCGTCCACTCCCTCCGCCAAACCATCGTGCAGCACGATGCCAACGACCGCTGACGTCACCTTCGGCGGAGGCGTGAAGGACCCCGGACGCACGATGCGTGCGATGCGAGCGCTCCCGAACAGCTGCACCGCCAGCGACACCAGCGACATCGCTCCCGGCTTCGCGCACATCTGCTCAGCGACCTCTCGCTGCACCAGCATTGCCGCACGCTCAGGACGACAGTCCGACTCCAGGAAACGCCGCAGGATAGGCATCGCGGCGTAGTACGGCAGGTTGCCGAGCATCTTGTACGACGCGCAGCCGCCGAGCAGCGCGGCAGGGTCGGCGATGCGGGCGTCCGCTTCTACGACCTCCACGTTGGATGGCACGGCAGCCGCTAATGAACGCGCCAGTGCGCCGTCCAACTCGACCGCGATGACGCGCCGTGCCCGCCCCGCCAGCACAGCAGTGAGCGCTCCACGCCCCGGCCCGACCTCGATGACCGTATCGCCGGAGCCCACGTCCGCCGCATCTGCTATGGCGCCGAGGATGTTGCGGTCGGTCAGGAAATGCTGCCCCAGGCTCTTTCTGGGAGCGCCATACGCCATGGCTGGCCTCGGAAACGCACGCGCCGGAGACGATCGATGCCTCCGGCGCGGCGGGTTTGCAGAAGAGAGGCCGTGCACCTCTCGTCGAACCGGGAGCCCGCGCGCTTAGCCTTGGACCCGGACTCGAACCAGACTGGTCTGCGGCACTCGGAGCACTCCGCTTAGCGCTGCTTCCTTCCGGACCTGACGCGGTTCACGGGGCTCCGTCGCGCAGGGTCTGGCTCTCAACGTCCGTTTCCCAGCCAGAGACGGCGAGACCGGCCCTCTAGAGAGGAGTTCAACCCCGCTGAAGCGGATTTCGGGTGCAGGGCACCGCTAGCTCCCCGTCTAGCACGGCCACAGTCATGCTATGCGCCGGGACACGGCAGGTCAACGCGACGGCTCTCCCCCTACTTCCCGACTGCCTGCTATCCTCTCCCTGTCATGCCAGTCCGTACCGCCGTCATCACAGCCGCCGGAGTAGGCACGCGCTTCCTCCCCATCTCCAAGTCCGTTCCCAAGGAGATGCTCCCCCTCGTCGACCGACCCGTCCTCCAGTACGCCGTCGAGCAGGCCGCCGAGGCAGGCATCGAGCGCGTCGTCCTCGTCACCTCGCGCGGCAAGACAGCGATGGAGGACTACTTCGACGTTGCCCCCGAACTCGAACGCACCCTCCGCGAGCGCGGCAACGCCAAACTCGAGCCGGTTGAGCAAGCCGGGCGCATGACCCGCATCATCGCGGTGCGCCAGCCCGAGCCGCTCGGCCTCGGTCATGCCGTGCTCATGGCGAAGGAGGCAGTCGGCAACGAGCCGTTCATCGTCTACCTGCCTGACGAGATACTCCTCGGCGAGCCCTCCGTGACCCGGCAGATGCTCGACGCCTACGAGAGGCGAGGCAACGCCATCGGCGTCATCGAGGTGCCTTGGGACGACGTCTCGCGCTACGGCGTCGTGGAGGGCGAGCCCCTCTCCGACCGCGAGACGCGGCTAACGCGCAGCGTCGAGAAGCCCCCGCGCGACGAGGCCCCTTCGAACCTCGCCATCGTCGGCCCCTACGTCTTCTCGCCCGCGATCTTCGACTGCCTCGAAGAGATAACCACCGGCGCGATAGGAGAACTCCAGCTCACCGACGCCATCGCCCTCCTCGCGCAGCGCGAACACGTGCATGCCTACCGCTTCGAGGGCGAGCGCTTCGACGCCGGCACGCCGCTCGGCCTCATGCAGACTGCCGTGGAGATCGCACTCCGCCGCCCGGACTATGCCAACGAGATGCGTGCGTGGGTCAAGAAGCTGGCGGATCGTGAGGGGCAACGGTGACCGCCTGACCCGTAAGGTGCGGAAATGAATGTGAAATGAACTTGCAACGAAATGCCGATTCAGGCACACTTCAGGAGTGGAATTCCAAAACGAATTTGAAATGAGGCGGAACGACCCGTACATGACTGCGGGGCGTCCAAGCCATTACGCCGTCCCCTCGCAATGGGTGCTCTACAACTATGCCGCTGTCTCCGGTCCTCTGGTTGATGCCCACGTAGCCGCCGGTGTCTTGAGCCGCCTGCCTCATCTGCCCCAGTGGATCGAACAGGCCCACGAGGAGCAACTGCGCTTGGAGGCGGTTGGCACCTCACGCATAGAGGGCGCGGAGTTCACCCAGCGCGAGCAGGACGAGGCGCTGATGCCGGGTGCATCCGAACGGCCTGACCTGACCCACTCACAGCGACAGTTACGGGCCGCCAACGAGACCTACCTGTGGCTGCGCTCACTACCCTCGGACCAACCTGTTTCGGCTGAGTTGATCCTGGACATCCACCGGAGTGTCGTTACGGGCTGTGACGACGACCGCTGTGAACCGGGCGCAACCCGAGGTGCCGGGGAGAACGTCACGTTCGGGATGCCGCCCTGCCGGGGCATTGAGGGAGGCGATGGCTGCCGATCCGCATTCGGCAAGCTCGCCGGTGCGATCGACAACGAGTTTCCACGGCATGACCGGATCATCCAAGCCATGGCCGCTCACTACCATATCGGCGCGATGCACCCTTTCGGAGACGGCAACGGGCGGACCGCCCGCGCGCTGGAAGCCTTCATGCTGCGAGCGGCAAACGTCAACGACATGGTTATGGTCAGCATTTCCAACTACTACTATGAACATCGGGACGAGTACTTCAGGGCACTGTCCGAATCCCGCAGTGCCGGACATGACCTCACGCCGTTTTTGCTGTTCGCGTTGCCGGCAGTCGCTGACAGGTGCAACGCGCTCGCAGCGCAGATAGTAGACCAACAGAAGCGGGTACTCTACAGAGAGTTCGCACGATCACTGTTCGGGAAACTGCGCAGCACTAGGCGCAGGGCACTGGCAGAGAGGCAACTCCTCGTTCTTGATCTGCTCTTGGACGCAGGGGGCCTCGGTCCTGGTGAACTGGCTCTGAGAAGTTACGTTTACTACGCTAGTCTCAAGCATCCAGACCGTGCGATGATACGCGACATAATCGGTCTGATTGACTTGTCGGCGATTAGCCTCGACGGCGACCGGGCCATCGCCAACTTGGACTGGCCACAGCAGTTTTCAGAGTCCGAACTGTTGGAACACTACGAACAAATGCCATCCGCAACGTCCGCCAGCCATCCGGCTATGGCGGAGTTATCCCGCCTCATGGGCCGCCGGTTTCGCTAGCGGTCCATCTTGATGACCGCCAGGAACGCCTCCTGCGGCACCTCGACACGCCCGATGCGTTTCATGCGCTTCTTGCCTTCCGCCTGCTTCTCCAGCAGCTTCCGCTTGCGCGTCACGTCCCCGCCGTAGCACTTCGCCAGCACGTTCTTCCGCATCGCCGTGACGGTCTCGCGAGCGATGACCTTGCTCCCGATCGCCGCCTGGATCGGCACGTCGAACATCTGGCGCGGGATGAGCTTCCGCAGACGCTCGACCAGCATCCGCCCCTGGTGGTAGGCGCGGTCCCGGTGGGTGATGAGCGACAGCGCGTCGACCGGCGACTGGTTCACGAGGATATCCAGCCGCACGAGGGGCGCGGCACGGTAGCCGTTGAACGAATAGTCCAGCGACGCATAGCCGCGGCTCCGCGTCTTCACCTGGTCGTAGAAGTCGACCAGCACCTCGGCCATCGGCGCCGACGCTTCGAGCAGTACGCGCGGGTCGGACGACGGCGCAGCGTCGGCTCCCCCCGCGGGGCCACCGGTCGCGTCCAGGTATTCGGTACGCTTGAACTCGCCCCGTCGTGAGTTGATCAGTTCCATCATCGGCCCCACGAAACGCGACGGCGTGAGGATGGACAGGTCCAGCCACGGCTCTTCCACCTGCTGTGACTCCCCGCCCGTCGGCAGGTCCGTGGGACGCGACACCTCGCGTATCGACTCGTCGTTCATCGTGACGCGATACACGACGCTCGGCGCAGTGACGACGAGGTCCATCCCGTACTCGCGCTCAAGTCGCTCCTGCACGATCTCCATGTGCAGCAGCCCAAGGAACCCGCACCGGAAGCCGGGCCCCAGCGCAGGCGAGCTCTCCGGCTCGTAAACGAGCGCGGCGTCGTTCATCTGCAGACGCTCCAGTGACTCGCGCAGGTTGTGGAACTCGTTGCCGTCGCTCGGGTACAACCCGGCGAACACCATCGGCTTCTGCTCGCCGTAGCCGGGCAGCGGCTCGACTGCGCCCGCGCGGGCGTGCGTGACGGTGTCCCCGACGCGGCAGTCGCCCACGCTCTTCAGCCCTGTCGCGAGATAGCCCACCTCGCCCGCTGTGAGAGTGGGCGCCTTGGCCATCGCCGGTCGGAACGCCCCGACCTCCAGCAGGTCCGCCTCCGTGCCCGTCGCCATCATCCGAACGCGGTCCGTGCCCTTCACCGCGCCGTCCATAACTCGCACGTACGCTATCACGCCCTTGTACGAGTCGTACTTCGAGTCGAACACCAGCGCGCGCAGCGGCCTCTCCTCGTGCGCCTCGGGCGGCGGAACGCGCTCCACGACCGCCTCCAGCAGCGCGCGCACGCCCGTGCCGTCCTTCGCGGAGACTTGCAGCACCTCGTCCGGCTCGAAGCCGAACGCCGTGACCAGCTCTTCGATGACCCGGTCGGGCTCGGCGGAAGGCAGGTCGATCTTGTTCACGACAGGGACGATGGTGAGGTCGTGCTCCAGCGCGAGGTAGACGTTGGCGAGCGTCTGCGCCTGGATGCCCTGCGCTGCGTCGACGATCAACAGCGCTCCCTCGCACGCCGCGAGCGAGCGCGAGACTTCGTACGAGAAGTCGACGTGCCCCGGCGTGTCGATGAGGTTCAGCTCGTAGTCGCGGCCCTGATAGGCGAGCCCCATGCGGACGGCCTGCGCCTTGATGGTGATGCCGCGCTCGCGCTCGAGGTCCATCGAATCGAGCAGCTGGTCGTGCATCTCGCGCGCGGAGACAGCGCCCGTGATCTCCAGGATGCGGTCGGCGAGCGTCGACTTGCCGTGGTCGATGTGGGCGATGATGCAGAAGTTGCGGATGAGGGAGGGGTCCACGCCCCTCATTCTAGCAGGGAGGCTCTAGGAGCCATCAGCGTCGCCGGACGGCTCGCTGCCCTCCGACATCATGCCGCTCTCCGCCAGGGTGCCGATGAGCCCGAAGATGTCGCCCAGAAGGTCTTCGCCATCGGAGTCGTCCGTGCCCTCGGCTGACTGGAGGTACCGGAAGAGATCG
>DAOUHT010000127.1:0-33816 GCA_034428375.1 Dehalococcoidia bacterium
CATGGACGAAGACCGCACCTGTGCCACCTGCATCTACATGGACGAGCGCATGGACCCCGCCTTCAGCGAATACGCAGGGCTCTGCCGCTCCAACCCTCCACACGTCAACGAGGCCGGCATCGCCATCTGGCCCTGGGTGCGCTCGACCGACTGGTGCGGCGACTGGGACGACGGCGAAGAAGACGACGATGACGACGAGGAGATCGACATAGGCTGACGCCTCACTGCGACCCAACACAACGAAAGGTGGTGACGACGTGAAAACACTCGCCTTGGCGACGCTGCTTGGATTCTCTTGCCTTGGATTGGCCGCCTGCGCGCCTGACTACTCCGAGCGATTGGACACGATAGAGAGGCAGAATACCGAGATTCAACGGGATATAGACGACGTTTCAGAACGGCTTGCGGAGATTGAATCCCTATCCGAATCGACACTAGAGTCAACTGAGCAGGCAGGAGCGACCGCCCTAGAGAATGCGGATGCACTCTCGGAACTCAGCAAAGCGATTGAGGAGCTTTCTGTTGCTAGAGCGGATACGAGCCGCGAAGACGAAGGTGTTCCTTTGCTGCGGCATGAGGCGAGCGAGGAGGAGCAGGCGATAGTGCGCCAGGCGGCGGCCTGTACAGCGGCCCTGCTAGGTGACAATGTCATCTCGGTTGTGGTTGACGAAATAGAACGGGAAATCTGGAACGAACTGGCACTGGGCGAGTGGGCCTCATTCGCCGAGTTCGAGTTGGCGATGTGGATCATCTGCAATGAATAGGGAAGGTGAACTCAACCCCACTGAGTCGTTGCTGTGTGCAATCTGAACGCAAAGAAGAGGCCCCGGCGTCTGCCGAGGCCTCTCTCGCTTGCTCGTTCGGCCCAGTGCCCCGCCTAGCGCGGGTCCGCCTCGAACGCGTGGTAGTGCCCGCCCTTCGAGACCGGGGGCAGCCCGCTGACCGCCTTCTCCCACGACTCGCCACCGTCATCCGACCAGAGCACCTCGCCGTGCGACGTCGCCGCGAACACCTGCACGACGCTGCCCGCCTCCTCCAGCGTCATCGCTTCGACGCTCGGCACGAACTTGTCGGCGAGGCCGGGGGCGCTGAGCACCTCCCACGTCTCGCCTGCGTCGCGGCTGCGGGAGATGCGCGTCTCTGCCGTGCGGTTCTGGCGCCACGCGCCGGGGCTCTCCTGTCCCGCCGTGATGAGCATGTAGGACGGGTCGCTCGGCTTGTAGACCAGCTGGTCAGGGTAGCCGCCGTACTCGCTGCCCCGGCTGAAGACGTTGTCCCACGTCGCGCCGTAGTCGCGAGAGAGCCACAGCCCCATGCCGCCGGTCACGAACATCCGCTGCGGGTCCGCGGGGTTGGAGACGAGCCGGTGCACGTCGTTGTACATGCCCGGTATCTCGGTGAACGTGTCGCCGCCATCGTCGGAGCGGTACAGCCCGCCCTGCTCGATGCTGGCGTACACGACGCCGCTGTCGGCCGGGTGGAAGCTGATGTGCTTCAGGTGCGCGACGTGCGGCGGGGCAGGGAAGCGCCACTCCTCCGTCTCTTGCGCATGGAGCGCGGGCTTCTCCGACCACGTCAGGCCGAGGTCGTCGCTGACGAACAGGCACGCAGGCTCCGTGCCTGCGAACACCCGAGTCGCGCCGTTCACCTCGGCGACGGAGAGGCTGTAGATGTCCTGCTCCGTGATACCGACGTCGCGCTTCTCCCACGTGTGGCCGTCGTCTTCGCTGGCGTAGATGCCGCCGTGCTCGACGCCGCAGAACCAGACGCCGCTCTGCCGGTCCTGCACCAGCGCGTGGATGTGGTTGCCCTCCAGCGTGCGCTCCGTCTCCGTCCAGCCCGCCGCGCCGCGTACGATGCGCACGACGCCGTTGACCGTGCCGACGAGCGCCTCGTCACTCGGCGCATCCGCCGTCAGTATGTTCGCTCCGCCGCCGTGTGAGACTCCTATCGTCATCTCGCTGCCTCCTGTCTGATCCCCTCTCCCCCTGGGAGAGGGTTAGGGTCAGGGTGTTCCCGCCTAGTGGTCTATCTTCCGCTCTTCCAGGACCTCGACACCGTACTCTTCCCCGTACTCCTTCGGCATCTCGATCTGGTGCGTCAGCTCGACATCCTTCCCGGTCTTGGTGTGCTCCGTGATCGCGAGGCCGACCTCGAGGGTCGCCATGCCCCACGCGCCGCTGTGGAAGACCTGCTTGCCGAGGCGCACCGCGTTAAACAGCTCCTCCAGCTCCTGGTCGCGGTGCAGCGGGTCGGAGTCGACGATGAGCTCGGTGAGGCCGTCGTCCGTGTACTTGTACAGCCCGTCCGGTCCCTGCCGCAGTTCGCCGAACTCGCAGCTCACGATGACGATGCCGAGGTCGTTGGGCTTCCACTTCTCAGGCCCGTGCTCGCGCCGGAAGATGGCTGACTCCGCCTCGCCGCCGATGCGCAGCGAGAGTTTCTCCGCGTCCTCGGGGCGCGTCCCCGCCGCCATCGACTTGCGGATCTCGTTCCGTTCACTCGGCGTGTAGCGCGTGTTCGCGTCGCCCCACGGCACGAGCTCCGACGCCACGAAGTAGCCGTAGCCGTTGTGGATGGCCACGCCCGTGACGCCGCTCTCGAACTCCAGGAACGCGGCGTAGTAGCCGGGGATGGAGCGGTACTTCATCCACTGGCCGTACGAACCGCGGACACTCCGCACCTTGCCTCCGGCGATGAGCCGGATGCTGTCGATCTGGTGAGGCGTCTGCCGGTAGACGAGTCCGCCGCCCTGGTCGGGGTCGAGTTCGTCAGCCGTGCGCGGGCGAATCACCCAGTCCGTGTAGGCGATGGCGTTCACCGCGCCGAGCGCCCCCATCTCGCCGGACGCCACGATCTGGCGCATGAGGCGGATGTGCGGCATGAAGCTCTGCGTGTGCCCCGCCACGAGCTTGACGCCGTTGCGTTCGCACGCCTCCACCATCTCCTCCGCCTGCCGGATGTCCAGCGCCATCGGCTTCTCGACGACCACGTGCTTGCCGTGGTTCGCGGCCATCACGGTCATCGGCCCGTGGAAGCGGTTGGGCGTCGATATCCACACCGCCTCGACGTCAGGGTCCTTGCACAGCGCTTCCGCGCTGTCGTACACACGGGCTTCCTCGTAGCGCGCCTGGAAGCGCTCACGCACGTCCGGGTTCACGTCCGCCCCCGCGAACAGGTCTATGTAGGGAGCTCGCTCCATCGGCGGCAGCATCTCAGCCGCCCCCACGCCGATGCCGATCACGCCCAACTTCAGTGGCTTGGTCTCTACGCTCGTCATACTTTGTCTCCTCCGTTATCGCCGGTATACCGGCTGGCTTAGACGGACACCGGCGAGAAGTTGCGCGCCTCGCCGTAGCGCTCGTGCACCGGGACCTGGTGCTGCATCTGTATCTCTCTGCCCTCCGCGCCGGACTGGATGATGCCGAGCACCACCTCCAGCGTCGCAAGGCCCCACTCACCCGTGTGGAAGATGGGCCTGTCCTCGACCACCGCGTCGTACAGCTCCTCGAGCTCTGCGCGGCGGTAGCCGGGGCCCATGTCGCGGTCGACCGCGAGGTCGATGTTGTGCGTGCCGCGGTCGTCGTAGAGGATGAGCCCGCTGGGCCCGTGGCGGATGTCGCCGCGCTCGCATGTCGCGATGAGCAGGCCGAGGTCCTCCGGAACCCAGAGCTCCTCGTTCTCCGCCTTGAACACCTCGCGCTCCTGCAGGCCGCCGATGCGCAGCGCCTGCTTGTCCTCGGACTCGTCGCGGGTGCCCTCGCGCATCTGGCGGCGCACCTCGACACGCTCCTCGGACGTGTAGCGCTGGCGGTCGTGCCCCCACGTCACGAACTCCGCGCCCATCACGTAGCCGTAGCCGTTGTGGCAGACGAGCGAGGTCGTGCCGTCCTCGAACTCCAGGAACGCGGCGTAGTAGCCGGGGATGGGGCGCTCCGGCATCCACTGGCCGGTGGTGCCGCGCACGCTCTTCACCATGCCGCCGCCGAGCAGCCGGACGCTGTCTATCTGGTGCGGCAGCTGGCGCATCGGCAGCCCGCCGCCCTGTTCCATGTCCAGCTCTTCCCACGTGCGCGGGCGGAGCATCCAGTCCGTGTAGGCGAACGCATTGACGGCGCGGGCGCGCCCTATCTCGCCGGACTGGATGATCTTCCACATCGTGCGGACGGGCGGGGTGAAGCTGCGCGTGTGCCCGGCGAGGAACTTCACGCCGGTGCGGTTGGCCGTCTCCACCATCTTCTGCGCGTCTTCGAGGTTGAGCGCCATCGGCTTCTCAACCACGACGTGCTTCCCGGCCTCCATCGCCCGGATCGAGTGCTCGGCGTGGAAGCGGTTCGGCGTCGAGACCCACACGGCCTCGACCTCCGGGTTCGCCAGCATCTCGTCGTAGTCGCCATAGCCCTTCGCGTTGTAGCGCTCGGCGAACCGGTTCAGCGTGTCTTCATTGGTGTCGCAGCCGGCCACGAGCCGGAGCTCCGGCATCGCCTCCATCGCGGGCAGCATCTCCGTGCCGCCAACGCCGATGCCGACCATCGCAAGTCCCAACCGTCTCTTGCCCGTCATGTATCCCTCCGTGGTGAAAGCGCGTGCGGAAGCATCACGGCGCGCGCCATGGCGGAACACTACATGAACCGCCCGTGCTTCTCAACCGCGAGTGGAGAGGGGCAGGGCAGGGGCTGGGGCATCTCCTACGAAGGTCTTGTTACAACCTGTCAGTTGACAACAGAACATATGTTCTTTATCGTGCTCTCTCCCAGCCCCGCTGGACAGCAAGCGTTTAGGGGAGAGCGTCTTGCGCGTCGCGTGTGTATTGATCACTCATCTCAGGGCCAAGGTGGAACTGCAACGGCAGCCGCACCTGGCAAACAGGCCGGTCGTCATCGCCGACCGCTCACACGGGCGGCCGTTGGTCGCTGACCGCTTCCCGGCCTGCGCGGGGGTGGCACCGGGCATGCCGCTGGAGGAGGCGCTCTCCCGCAACGCGGGGACCGTCGTCCTCGACGCAGACGAACCGGCGTATCAGCGGGTGTTCCGGCGCGTGCTTTCCGCCCTGCAGGAGGTCAGCGACCGCGTGGAAAGCGCAGGGCTGGGCACCGCCTACGTCCGCATCGACGGCCTCGAGCGGCTGCACGGCGGCGAGGGCAGGGTGGTCCATGCGCTGCTCCGCGTGCTGCCTGACTACCTGAGACCGCGCTTCGGGGTCGGCGATGGCAAGTTCCCCGCCCTCGTGGCAGCCCAGACCAGCGATGCGTCAGGCGTGGCGTGCGTCCCGCCCGACGCTGTCGCCTTCCTCGCACCGCACTCCGTCGATCTGCTGCCCGTCGATAGTGAGGCGCGCACCCGCATGCACCGCTTCGGCCTGCACACCATGGGCGATATCGCGGCGATGAGGCCGGAGTCGCTCATCGACCAGTTCGGCATCACTGGCAGGAGGGTATGGGAGCTCTCCCACGGCATCGATGACGACCCCGTTATCCCACTCCCGTACGAGGAGGCCGTCGTCGAACACACCGCCCTCCCGTTCCCCTCGATCTCTGCGGAGTGGCTGCTGACGGCAGTGGACACCCTGCTCAAACGAGCCTACGCCCGCCCCCGGATGCAGGGCCGTTATGCCGGCAGGGTGACGCTGGAGTGTGTTCTTGAAAGGACTGCCCCATGGGAGAGGGCAGTCAACTTCAAGCAGCCGGTGGAGAACTGGGAGCAGGCCGCTGCCCTCGTACGCCGTCAGTTCGAGCGGGAACTCCCCATCGCACCCGTCGAAGAGGTCGCACTCACGCTCTCCCGCATCACCGGGGAGGCGGGAACGCAGGCGGGACTCTTCCCCGATGTCCGGCGTGACCGCGACCTCCGGCTGCTGGACGCGGAGCGGCAGATCCAGGCCCGGATCGGCGGCAACCACGCCCTCTACCGGGTGGTCGACGTTGCGCCGTGGCATCCCGCTCCGGAGATGCGGGCGGTGCAGGTCCCCCTCGACCCATCAGGGCAGGACGGCATGAAGCCTCTGTCCATGCCGGTTGCGGTGACAGTCGAGGAAGGCCCGCACCACGAACCCGTGGCGGTCCGGATTGACGAGCAGTGGCACACGCTGACCGGTATCGAGGACAGCTGGCTCTTCGACCTCTGGTGGCTGCCGCAGCCGGTGAGCCGCGCCTACTTCCGGGTGAGCCGGCACGACGGCGGCTCGCTCGTCATCTTCCGCGACCGGACAAACGCCTGCTGGTATCGGCAGGCGTCGTAGTACCAGTGCCCCATGACGACCGGCTACGTTGAACTGCACGCCAAGAGCTTCTATTCCTTCGGAGCGGGGGCGTCTCACACACACGAACTGCTGGCACAGGCGAAGGAGCACGGCTACGACGCCCTCGCCCTGACCGACACCAACCTCTGCGGGGCGCTGGAGTTCGCCCGCCTCGCGGGCAGCCTTGGCGTGCAACCCATCACCGGAGGAGAGATTACCCTGCTCGATGGCTCCCGCATCGTGCTGCTGGCCAGGACGAGGCAGGGCTACGCCAACATCTCGCGGCTCTTCACGCTCGCGAACGCCGTCGACCGCAGGGAGCCGAAGCTCGACCCTGCGCACCTGCGCGAGCACGCCGATGGCGTCGTGCTGCTCACCGGCGGCAGGGACGGACCGCTGGCGATGCTGGCCCTGGAAGGACGACACGGCGAAGCCCGGGAACTGCTCCACAGCTACCGGTCGTGGTTCGGAAGCGATGCGGTCTACGTGGAGTTGCAGCAGAACTTCCTGCAGGGCGACACCCGGCGTAACCGCGAACTGGCGCAGCTGGCCGACGACGTGGTAGTGCCCGTCGTCGCCACCAACGACGTCCACTACCATGTCCCGGAGCGCTGCCGGTTACAGCACGCGCTCGTCGCCGCCCGGCGGAACACCACCATCGACCGCGCTCTCCCTTTCATCCGGCCCAACCATCACCTGCACCTGAAGCCAGCCGACCGGATGCAACGGCTCTTCCGCGAGCGCCCGGACGCCGTCGCCAACACGCTTCGCGTCGCGGAGCAGTGCGCGTTCAACCTCAGTTGTGACCTCGGTTACACCCTGCCGGACCCGCAGGTGCCGGAGGGAGATTCCGCAGAGGGTTTCCTGAGGCGGCTCTGCGTGGAAGGGGCGCTGCGGCGCTATGGAGGCATATCCGCACAGGCCAGGGAGCGTCTCGATGAGGAGTTCCGGCTGATACGCAGGCACCGGCTCGCCGGGTTCCTGCTCCTCTACCGGGAGATAGTCCTGCTCGCCCAGGCGATCACGGAGGAGAAGGGGCTGGCGCCCCCGGAGACTCCCCTGGAGGAGCGTCCGCCGGGCAGGGGCCGCGGCTCCTCCGTCGCGCTGCTGGTGGGCTACCTCATCGGCATCAGTCACGTCGACCCGCTCCGGTGGAACCTGACGCTGGAGCGGTTCATCTCCGAGGACATGTCCATGCTCCCCGACATCGACCTCGACTTCCCGCGCGCGATACGCGACGAGCTCATCCGGCGCGTGCACGAGCACTTCGGGCAGGAGTTCGCTGTCCTCACGGGAGCCGTCGCCACCTACTCGGTGAAGGGCATCATCCAGGACCTCGGCAAGGCGCTCGGACTGCCGAAGGACGACCTGAAGCTCCTCTCCCGGCAACTGCACTCCCTCGACGCCGCCGACCTTCGCAACGAGATGCTCAGCCTGCCTGCCTTCCGCGGCCGCGTGGAGGCCCCCGGTTGGCGCGACCTCGTCGCGCTCGCTCCCCAGCTGATGCACGCCCCGCGCAGCCTGGGACAGCACGTAGGCGGCATGATTCTCAGCGATTCCCCCATCCCGGAGATGGTGCCCATCCGCGCGGGAGCGATGGACGGACGCTTCATCATGGACTGGAACAAGGACAGCGTCGCCGATGCGAACTTCGCCAAGATAGACCTCCTCTCCCTGCCGGTGCTCGACCAGATCGAGGAAGCGCTCGACCTCATAGAGAAGCGGGAGGGACAACGGCCGGACCTGAGCAAGCTCGACCCCGAAGACCCCGGCGTGTACGACATGATCAACGAAGGCAGGTCGAAGGGAATCTTCCTGCTCCAGTCGCCCGCACAACTCAAGATGGGTCAGCGCCTCCGCTCGCGTAACCTCCTCGACCTCGCCTACCAGGTGGCGCTGATCCGGCCCGGCGTCGGCGTGCAGGGGAGTGCGGTGAGCCAGTTCGTGGAGCGCTACCGGCATGGCGTTCCATGGGACTACGACCATCCCCTTGAGAAGCGCGCGCTGGAGCGAGGGTACGGCATCATCGTCTGGCAGGAGCAGGTCGTCCAGCTGATCTCGGATGTGGCAGGGATGACCGCCGCTGAGGCTGACGAGGTGCGCCGCGCGTTCGCACGACCCAACAACGAGCGCCTCATCACCATGCACTGGGAGCGCTTCCGCGAGGGAGCGGCGCGGAACGGCGTTTCCGAAGAGACCGCGAGGAAGATGTTCGCCAAGATCAACGGCCACTACATGTTCCCCGAATCGCACTCCCACGCCTTCGGCGTCACCGCATACCAGGCGGCGTGGCTGAAGCGCTACCACCCGGTGGAGTTCTTCACAGCCCTGATGAACAACCAGCCGATGGGCTTCTACCCCGTGGAGACGCTCAAGGAGGATGCCCGGCGTTTCGGCGTCCCGTTCCTGAACCCCTGCGTGAACCACAGCAGGGCACGATGCATCCCCTCAGGCGACGCAGTGCTGCTGGGTCTGGGGCTCGTCAAGGACGTTGGGGAGGCGTCCGCCGTCGCGCTGGTGCGTGAACGAGAGGAGCATGGTCCCTACGAAAGCGCAGCCGACCTCGTGCAGCGCACGGGACTGAAGCCGCAGGCAGTCCTCTCCCTGGTCATGGCGGGAGCCTTCGATGGCGTGACGCCCAACCGCCGGGAGGCCCTGTGGGACGCCGGGCTCGGCATCCGTCCCGCAAAGAACGGCCAGCGGGCGTTCGCCATTACCGGCGACGGCGGCGCGCCTGCGTTCCCGGATTTCTCGGATGAGGAGAAGATGATGGGTGAGTACCGGGTGATGGGCATCTACCCGAAGGGACACGTCATGGAGTTCGTGCGTCCGCGGCTCCGCCCGGAGGTGCTGCCCGCCGCAGCCGTCGAGACGGTGCGCGATGGCGACGGCGTTGCCGTGGCTGGCTGGCCGGTGGCGCGGCAGCATCCGCGAGGCAAGTCGGGCACGGTGTTCGTGACCGTCGAGGACGAGACCGGAGACGTACAGCTTATCCTCTGGCCGAGGGTGTTCGCCCGGTTCAGGAGGGAACTGGACAGCCGCCTGCTCGTGGCGCACGGCACGGTCTCACGCTGGGACGGGACGACGAACGTCATCGTCTCCCGCCTGGAGCGCCTGCGGACCGGCGCTCCGCTGCCGTCGGCGCATGACTGGCGCTAGTCGCTTGCATCTTGGATGCACCCGCATGAACCGGCAGTGCTGCTCACCGCGAGAGCAGAGGCAGGGTAGGGGCTGGAGAGTTACGCGCCGAGCGTGGTCGTCGTCGCGAGCGCGGCCAGTGCGGCAGCGATGATGAGTGTGATCGAGCCGATGAGCGCCAGTTCGCGTTTGAGGCTTCCCGTCGGGGTCATGCCTGCCAACGCGCGCTCGCGGCGTTGCGCCCCCACGGCCCGCGACTGGGGCGCCGGCGCGGCTACGGTGCGGGTCGCCGGCGCGGGTGCAGGGGAGGGGGGAGCAGCCTGTGCCGCCTCCGCGACAGCAGCAACGGCTTCCGGTTCATCACCAGAGACGTCGTCAGCCGGAGGCGGGGGAACGTACGCGGCCTGCGCGAGCGACGGGCCGGTGACCCGCGCCTTCCGGCGTGCCCGCTCTCGTGCTTTCGCCTGTCCTGCTGCCGCTCTGCTTCCCGCCTTCTTCCGTGCCATGTCAGTCCGCCTTGCTTAGTTCAGAGTCTGGGCCGTCGCGACGATAACCTCGGTTGCCTGGTCTATCGTCAGCATGTCCGTGTTGAGCACCTGGTGGTAGTGCCGCACTTCCTGGGGGTCCATATCGAAGAAGCGCTTGAAGTAGGCGATGCGTGCGCGGTCGTTCTCCTGGATGTACCGCACAGCCTCGTCCTCGCTGAGTTGCTCGCGCTGCCTGATGCGGTCGACCCGCACTTCCATGGACGAGATGAGCCCCACGTGCAGCGTATTGGGCACGTCGCGCAGGATGATGTTCGACCCGCGTCCTGCGATGACGACGTTGCCGCCCGACGCGATCTCGTGGATGACGTCCGAAGTGACCTTCAGGAGGTTCTCGTCATCCAGTTCGCCGGAGCCGTGGCTCTCCTCCGGGAAGTCGCGGTACTCGCGGACGAGCAGCGCGTCCAGCCCTCCGCCGAAGTAGGGGTCGGCCCCGCCGCCGGCGAGCGCTGAACGCTCCAGCACGGTCTTCACGAACCCTGCGATGCGGTCGCCCAGCCCTAGTGCCCGTTCCGTCCGCTCGGCGACGTCCTCCTCAGTGGCGCCGATCTTCCTGGCCGCCTCAGCAAGGATGTTCCGGTCAACGTGGTCGATACCGAGCCTGTCGGAGATCTTCGGGCCGATCTCGATCACGCCGCTACCGATCAGTCCCGTTACGGTTATGACGGGCATGTCTCGTAGTCCTCCTGGACTCATTCGCTCCGGGGAACGTCCATCTCCCGCAGCATGTCTATCATTCTAACGTCATCGGCGTCGCCGTGGGGTGCTGAGAACCACGCGTCCAGTATTTCAACGGCTTCGTCGGGAGAGGTGGAGCGCAGGCTCATCGCCAGCACGTTCGCGTCGTTCCAGCGCCTCGCGCCGTCCGCCGTCTGCGCATCGGTGCAGAGGGCGGCGCGGACGCCCGGCGTCTTGTTCGCGGCGATGCTCACACCCGTACCCGTGTAGCAGAGGACGACGCCCTGCTCGCAGTCTCCGCCGGCGACGCTCTCGCCGACCGCGCGGCCCACGGCAGGCCAGCTCGGGTCACAACCCTCGGCAAGCGCGCCCATGAGGCTCAGCTCATGGCCCCGGCGCAGCAGTTCTTCCACGATGCAACTCGTGAGGTACGTCGCCTCGTCGCTGCCTACGGCTATCTTCATCGTTCGTCAGGCGCGGGGATGTGCGTGCTCGAATGCTTCGCGCACCTGGCTGTCCGTCAGGTGCGTGTAGACCTGTGTCGTGGCGATGCTAGCATGCCCGAGCAACTCCTGAACATGCCGCAGCGGCGCCCCCCCGTGGAGCAGGTGAGTGGCGAAGCTGTGGCGCAGGGTGTGCGGTGTGAGCTTGCGCTCGATGCCCGCTCGCGCCGCCGCCTTCTTGAGCACGAACCAGTACCCCTGGCGCGTCATCGGGTACCCATGCGCGTTCAGGAAGAGGGCGGAAGTGACGGGGCCCCGGCGCTTTGCATGCGCCAGCAGTTGCGGACGCACATCCCGAACGTACGCTGTGATCTGCCGCACGATGCCCGGGTACACCGGCGCGAGACGCTCTTTGCCTCCCTTGCCGTAGACGCGTATCCACCCGCCGTCGAGGCTTAGTGCAGAGAGCTCCAGCCCTTGTGGCCCCACGACCTCCGACACGCGCAGACCGGCTGCGTAGGTCAGCTCCAGCATCACCCGGTCACGAACGCCCTCCGGCCCCGGACGCTCCGACGCCGCCTGCAACAACCGCAGTACCTCGCGCTCCGAGAGCACGTCGGGCAGAGTGCGGGACGGTCTGCGCGTCTGCATCCGCTCCGCGGGGTTCGTGTCAATCACGCCTTCCTCCAGCAGGAAGCGGAAGAACGAACGGGCAGCCGCGACCTTCCGTGCGAGACTCGTGCCCGCGTATCCCTGCTCTCCGAACGAAAGGCGGACGTCCTCGATGTCGCGTGCGCTGACGCTCGACCACCGCACGTCCCGTTCATCCCCCACGAGCGCCTCCTGCAGCTGTGCGAGGTCGCTCCGATAGGCGGCGATGGTGTTGACGGAGAACCCGCGTTCCGCCCAGAGGTGGCTGAGAAACGCCTCTATCTGCTGGTCGGTTGCACGCGCTGCAGTCGTCATGGATGGCAATTGTAGGCAGGGTGGGGCGCTGGCGTAGCCGGTTTCGCTCGCGGAAAATGCGGAGTGCCGGGGCGGAGCCTCGACATGGAGAGACGATGACTATCTCCTACAGCCCATACGCATTCGGCTCGCCGTTCATCACGTGGGCGGGCCTCTTCATGATTGCGGGGATAGTCGTAGGGGGGGCGCTCTTCGCCCGTGCCCTGGCCCGCCAGGACGTATCGCGGCGTGAGGCATGCGGCATCGTGCTCTTCTCCGTGTTCGGCGGGCTCATCGGCGCGCGCCTCTTCCACATCGTGGACTACCTGGACTTCTTCACCGGAGCGCCGTTCCACATCATCTATCTGTGGGAGGGCGGTTACTCACTCTGGGGCGGCGTGCTGGGCGGGCTCGCGGCGGGGCTCTGGAAAACGGGCAGGGCAGGACTCTTCCGCCCTTCGATGGCAGACGCGGCGGTCGTCCCCGGCCTCCTGGGGCTTGCGACAGGACGGCTGGGCGGCATCATCGGCGGGGACCCGCCCGCGACGGAGTCGTCGCTGTCATGGGCCGTCGTCTACGACCATCCGGACTCGTTCGCGTTCGCTTCGGGAGCAGCCGTCCACCCCGTCGCGGGCTACGAGATGCTGTTGAGCGCCGCTATCGCCTTGTGCATGCTCTGCTGTGGCAGGCGCCTGCCACAGGAAGCGACGATGCCGCTTGCGCTCGCCGCGTGGGGGGCAGGGCGGTTCATCATCGCGTTCGTCCGGGTCGACCCCGTAACCCTCGGGTTGCAGCAGGCGCAGTGGGTGGGGCTGGTCGTTATCGCAGTCGTTGCCCTCTGGGCGTGGCGCTCCGGCCTCTGGCAGCGCCTCAGAGCGCGAGGCGGGGACGGCCCGACGGCGCATAGTCCTTGAGCGTCATGCGCAGGCGCTCGTCGCCGTTCCAGTAGTCCACGTCCAGCGTGTAGACGAGGTCAACATGCCCGACGCCGCTCTCCCACTGCTGATTGAACGCGACCGCCTGCCACACCGCACCGCCTGAGCGAACGTTCAGGCGGAAATGCTTGCCCTCCGCGCCCATCTCCGACGCCCGCAGCACTTCGACGCCGCGCGCCAGGAAGACCGGCGCGGGATTGCCGATGCCGAACGGCTCCATGCGGCGCAGGCCCTGGAACGCCGGGCCCATCAGTTCGTGCGGTAGAGCCTCTGCATCGACGACCCCTTCTCGCATCGATGGGGCGGCGCCGACCCGCTCCGCAGCGATGCTCACGAGCCGCTCCTGCAATTCCGGCAATGCACTCTCACTGCAACGGAACCCCGCTGCCTGTGCGTGCCCGCCGAACTGAGAAAGCAGACCCTCACACTGGGCCAGCGCGTCCGCCCAGTGGAACGACGGCGCGCTCCGGCAGCTCGCCATCACCTGCTCGCCGTCCATGGCGTAGACAGCCGCCGGCGCGCCGAACTCCTCTGCAAGTCGACCCGCAACGAGCCCCACGACACCGGGGTTGAAATCAGGTTCTCCCACGAGGATCAGCGGCGGTATCTCCGCCGGTACGAGCGACCGCGCGCGCTCCAGCGTCTCGTTGGTGAGGGCACGCCGCTGCGTGTTGTAATCGTCCAGTTGGCGCACGAGCTCGGTTGCCCGCGCCTCGTCCTCCGTCAGCAGCAGGTCGAGCGCCGTGTCCGCATGGTCGAGCCGACCGGCGGCATTGATGCGCGGGCCGATGGCGAAGCCTAGCGTCTCCACGTTCGCGTACGCCGGTGTGACCCGTGCGACATCCAGCAGTGCGCGCAGGCCGATCGATCCCGTTCGCTGCAGGTCACGAATGCCATGGTGAACGATGTAGCGGTTCTCGCCAAAGAGCGGCGCCATGTCCGTGATGGTGCCGATGGCTGCAAGCTCCATCAGCCCCGTGCGCCACTCCTCGCCAAACTCGGGACGCAGCACTGCCTGCGCCAGCTTCAACGTCATGCCCACGCCGGTCAGGTGATCGAACCCATACGTGGAGTGCGGGGCCCTGGGGTTGATGATCGCGACAGAACGGGGCAGGGCAGCCGTGGCGAGGTGATGGTCGGTGATGATGACGTCCACGCCCAGCGAGCCCGCGTAGGCGGTCTCGTCCGCGTTCGTGACGCCGCAGTCCACGGTGACGATGAGGCTCGCGCCCCGCTCGTGGAGCGCGGCGATCGCGTTGCGGTTGAGGCCGTGGCCCTCGCTCACGCGGTGAGGGATGTAGTGTAGTGTGCGCAGCCCGTACCGCCGCAATGCCTTGACCAGCAGGGCGGTACCCGTCACACCGTCCGCGTCGAAGTCCCCGTAGACGGCGACCGTCTCACCATCGCGCCGCGCCGACGCGAGCCGCTCGGCGGCGCGTTCGATATCGGGCAGCGTATCCGGGTCCTCGAACAGGCTGTCGGAGACGTTCAGGAAATCGCGGGCCTCGTCTGCGTCGTGGATGCCGCGACGCCTGAGCAGGTGCGCGATGACGGCGGGCAGGGAGGAGAGCGGCGAAGGGTCGGTCGGCTCAGCGACACGCCAGTGCTGCCGCTTCCCTATGAGCACGGCGGGCGCGCTAGACAACGCGCTTGAAGATCAGCGAGGCGTTGTGCCCGCCGAAACCGAGGTTGTTGCTCATCGCCGCGTTCACGATCCCCTTCTGGGCATGGTGCGCGGTATAGTCCAGGTCGCAGTCAGGGTCCGGGTTCTCCAGGTTGATGGTCGGCGGTATGGCGCTCTCCGCCACCGCGAGCACGGAGATGGCGGCTTCGACGCCGCCCGCCGCGCCGAGCAGGTGCCCGGTCATCGACTTGGTGGAGCTGATCTTAATCTTGTACGCCTCGTCGCCGAATACCGCCTTCAGCGCCTCCGTCTCGAGCCGGTCGTTCATCGGCGTGCTGGTGCCGTGGGCGTTGACGTAGCTGATGTCGCTCGGCTCCATCTCCGCCTCAGCGAGTGCGTTGATCATGGCCCGCGCTCCGCCCTCTCCTCCCGGAGAGGGCTGCGTCACGTGGAACGCGTCCGACGATGCACCGTAACCCGCGAGCTCTGCCAGCGGCGTTGCGCCCCGGCGGAGCATGCTCTCCTCGCTCTCGATGACGAGCACCCCCGCGCCCTCGCCCATGACGAACCCGTCGCGCCCGGCGTCGAATGGACGGCTCGCGCCCTCCGGGTCGTCGTTGCGCTTGGAGAGCGCCATGCAGGCGTTGAACCCGGCGACGGCGATGGGGCAGATGGGCGCTTCCGTGCCGCCCGCGAGCGCGATGTCAATCTCGCCCCTGCGGATCATGGCGGCGGCGATGCCGATGCTGTCCGCGCCGCTGGCGCACGCCGTCACCGTGCAGTAGTTGGGCCCCTTCGCGCCGTAGAGGATCGACACCTGCCCGGGAGCCATGTCGGCCAGCATCATCGGAACGAGGAACGGGTTCACACGGTCCGGCCCCTTCTCATGCAGCACGGCCCACTGCTCAGAGAGCGTGATGATCCCGCCGATGCCGCTGCCGATGACGGAGCCCACGCGCGTGGCGTCCACACTGCCGTCCTGCAGGTCCAGGCCTGCCTGCTCCATCGCCTGCGCGGTTGCCCCCACTGCCATCTGCGCGAAGCGGTCCAGGCGCCGCGCCTGCTTCCTGTCCACGTACGTCGTGGGATCGAAGTCAGGCGACTCTCCGGCGATGGTGGTAGCGAAGCCTTCGGTATCGAACGCAACGATTGGGGCGATGCCGGACTTGCCCTGCAGCAGGCTCTTCCACGACGACTTCGTATCCACTCCCAGGGGGGTGATCATGCCGACGCCGGTTACGTAGACCTTCGTTGTCAAGCGTTGCTCCTTGTCCGGCTCGCTCCACTCACGTTCGAGCGGGCAGGGGAAACGGGTTGTCTGATTCTAGGGGCGGGCATAGGTCGGCTACAAGCGCAAGCGGGCTCACGCCTGCAACTCTTCCTCGTAGGTCTGGCTCCGCATCATCTCGTTGATGTTCTTCGCAGTGTGGATGAAACCGATGTGGCTGAACGCTTGAGGGAAGTTGCCGAGCGCCTGTCCGGTGATGGGATCGTGCATCTCCGCAAAGAGGCCCAGGTGGTTGGCCGTGGCGAACACCTTGTTGAAGTACGTCAGCGCTTCCTGCGTCTCGCCTATAGTCATCAAGGCGCCGATGAGCCAGAAGCTGAGGATGTAGAACGCGCCTTCCTCGCCGACAAGGCCGTCGTCCGTGTCTTCGACGCGGTAGCGTCGCACGAAGGGGCCGTCCGAGAGCTCCATCTGGATGCGCCGTACCGTGGTACGGATGCGCGGGTCGTCCGGGGGAAGGAAACCGAGGAACGGAATGAGCAACGCGCTCGCGTCCACCGCCTCCGATCCGTACGCCTGCACGAAGCTCCGTTTGGAGTCAGACCAGCCCTTGTCAAGCACCTCTTCACGAATCAGGTCCCGCTGCCTGCGCCAGTGCGCGATGTCGCCTTCGAATCCGTGTCCCTCTGCGAGTTTCACCGCCCTGTCCAGCGCCACCCAGCACATCACCTTGGAGTAGACGAAGTGCTGCTCCGGACCCCGCACCTCCCAGATGCCACGGTCCTCCATGTGCCACATCTCAGCCGCCAGGTCCGCCATCTGCTTGAGCAGTCCCCACGCCTTGTCCGACAGGTTTCCGGAGTAGCGGTGAAAAACGGCGAGGCTCAGCGCAACCTCGCCGAACACGTCCAACTGCCGGTGGAAGGCCGCTCCGTTGCCGATGCGCACGGGACTCGACCGTGCATAGCCCTCCAGGTGGTCGAGTTCGAGCTCTTCCAGTTCGCTCTCCGGCGCGATGCCGAAGAGTATCTGCATCGATTCGATACTCATGGCGCATTGGTCGACAACCCAGTCGATGAACGCCTCTCCTTCGTGTGGATCGCCGAGACGGTAGAGGATACCGAGCGTCCATGCGCTGTCGCGCAGCCACGAGTACCGGTAGTCCCAGTTCCGCACGCCCCCGAGCGATTCCGGCAGGGACGTGGTCGGAGCGGCGACTATCGCGCCCGTAGGCTCGAAGATCAGCATGTGCAGCGTCAGGTAGGAGCGCACGACGTCGTCGCGCAGGTAGCCGCTGTAGCCCAGCTTCGCAACGCTGGCCTGGTCGTGCCGTACCGCACGCTCCAGCTTGTTGCGGCAGTCCATGGCATGGATGGATGGCAGCCGCTCCGCGCCAAACGCGAGGGCGAACTCCACCCGCTCTCCCTCCCGCACCGTGAATTCGGCGACGGCCTGCTCGCCGCCGTCTCCCGCGGGCTCGATGGTGAAGGGCTGGTCGCTGACGAGCGCGAGAACACCCTCCGGATGACTTGCCAGCACGCCGTTACGCGTGACGCTGAGCGTAGTCTCGCTCCGCGCATAGTCGAGCCGCGGCTGGAATACGAGCCGCATCCCGATGCTGCCGCGCACGCCTTCGATCATCCGGATGATCTCGTGCGGGGCGTCCGGGCTGCGCGCCGGAGCGCGCGTCATGAAATCGCATACCGACGCCGCTCCGTGCTCCGCTTCATACAGCGTCTCGAGCACGGTAGTGTCGGGCAGGTAGCGCTGCGTAACCGAGTGGATGCCCTGACCGCTCAACGAACAGCGCCCGCCCTTGGTGTCGTCGAGAACTGCCGCGAAAACGCTTGGAGAGTCGAAGCGGGGAAAGCACGCCCAATCGATCGAGCCCCCGCTGCTGACCAGCGCGCAGGAGTTCATGTCTCCTATCAATCCGTACTCGTGGATGGGGAGGTATGGCACGTGACCGCCCTGCTAACCGGATCGCCTTTCGTCTGCGCCGCGCGTAGACGTACCCCAGCTCGTCAGTCCAGTGAGATGGTACGCAGCGACCGCCGGTTCCCGCGCTGTTCCAGGTAGCCGGCGCGGCGGTCTGTACCATGGCTGAACACGAGCAACCAGCCGTCGTCGACGGCTTCGTCGAGGACATGGTGCTTGGTCGTAAGCGTCTCCTCGGGGTGCCGGTCGCTCGCTGCTATGCAGTCCGGCTGCAGGTGGTGATGGGTCGGAACGAGGTCTCCCAGGAATGCGACGCGCTCGCCTCCGTGCGTGATGACCACGATCTGGTGCCCCTGGTACGGTCCGCTGGCCCGCCGCACCTGTAACCCCGGAACGATGGTCACCTCGCCGTCCACCAACTCCATCCTCTTGCTGTCCACCAGGGGCGTGTAGTCGTTCTGCACGTAGCCGTTCACATGGCGGTCGGTAGGGGAGAGCGCCTCTTCCAGCGCCTCCCGCTGAACAAAGTACGTCGCCTTGGGGAACGTGGGAACAAACTCGCCTCGGCGGTTCGTTCGCGTGCATCCGCCGGTGTGCTCGAAGTGCAGGCTGGTCAGCACCACGCCGTGGATGTCGGCCGGTGTCAGGTCGTGCGCCTTCAGTTCAGAAAGCAGCTGGCTCGTGGAGAGGCCGAGTGCATCCCGGTCCTCGGCGGAGTGCTTGGCGCCCGCCCCGGTGTCTATCAGGTAGTTGTGCTCGCCGACGCGAACCAGCAGGCAGTTGAGGTTCAACTTCACCCGGTTCCTTCGGTCGGCGGACATCCAGTCCTGCCAGGTACTTTTGGGCACTTGTCCGAACAGCACGCCTCCATCGATCTTGAACGTGCCGTCGGATATCAGGTGCACCCTAGTTCTTCCACTCATAGGAAGCCTCACCAGCGAATAACGAAATCACGAGGGACTGGTCCGATCAGCGCTCCCCTCCCGGAGCGCATACGCCGACGACATCCTGAGTTCCCTGGGCGCTGGGAGAGTGCCGCGCGTACAGCGAGCAGACTCTAGGGGGGTCAATCTGTCCTGTCAATGGCAGGTTTCCTCCGTTCACTCGTATCGCCGGGCCGTGTGGAGGACCGTAGAAGCAGCAGATGCCCACTCCCCATGAACGGAATCACAACGTATTGCCCCGATACGCGGCGGTTTCAGCCAAGCCTCACCCAAACAGAATCCGCACGGGGGATTGAGAGTGAGTCTCAAAGACGCCCAGACAGCCCGAAAACGGGGCATCCAGCGAACCAGAGAGAGCGACTATGAAGGCTATGGGTAGGAGACAAGGCCTTCGATGATGTGCACCGGCTCCCGGTAGTGGACCACGCGGGGGTCCTCCACGGTCTGGGCCAGCGATGCGCCGGGCGGCACCATCGGATAGACGTTCTCCTCAGGCGATATGCGGAAGTCGATCAGGTAGGGGCCCGGATGCCGCGCAGCGGTCGCCAGGGCCATACCGACGTCGTGCTTGTCTTCTACGCAGAGGCCGGGGATGCCGTACGCCTCCGCAAGCTTCACATAGTCCGGCCCGCTCATGGACACGGACTTGTAGTGATGGTCGTAGAACAACTCCTGCCACTGCCGCACCATACCCAGGTAACCGTTGTTCATGATGCAGATCTTCACGGGCAGGTGCTCCTGCGCGATAGTCGCCAGTTCCTGCAGCGTCATCTGGAAGCCGCCGTCGCCGCAGATGCCCCACACCCGGGAGTTGGGCCGCGCGACCTGTGCGCCGATCAACGCTGGAACTTCGAATCCCATCACGCCAAGCCCGCCGGAAGAGACGAACGAGTTGGGCGTCGGCATGAACAGGAACTGCGCAGCCCACATCTGGTGCTGCCCCACGCCAGTGATGACGACCGGGTCTGTGTCGTGCTCGACCAGCTTGTTGAGCTCCCGCAGCACGTACTGCGGTGTGACGACGTCGCTCTCCGGCACGTCGATGCTCGGATGCTTGTGCTCCAGGTACTTCATCCGGTCCAGCCACTCGAACCGCGTGTTGCGCTCCAGCAGGGGCAGCAGCGCCTCCAGCGTCGCCTTCACGTCGCCGGCGAGGGCCACCTCGGCCTTGACGTTCTTGTTGATCTGCGATTCCTCGATATCGAGGTGGATGATCTTCGCGTTCTCGCCGAACGTACCCGGCCTGCCGATGACACGGTCGTCGAAGCGCATCCCGATGCCAACGATGAGGTCAGCCTCGGTCGTGGCGAGATTGCTCCAGTACATACCGTGCATGCCCAGCATGCCGTAACCGAGGTTGTGGTGGCGCGGGAACGCGGACGTGCCGTGCAACGTGTTCAACACCGGCGCACTGATGTGCTCGGCGACCTCCTGCAACTCGTCCCAGGCGCCGGAGATGTGAACGCCGCGCCCGGCGATGAGGAGCGGACGCTCCGCCTCGTTGATGAGGCGCGCAGCCTCGCGGACCGACTCCTCATCCGCAACAGCGGGCGGGGAGGGATGCCAGGCGTCCTCCAACTCCTCGAACAGGAAACTCTCCGCCTGCACGTCCTTCGGCAGGTCGACGAGAACGGGACCCGGGCGCCCTTCCTGTGCGACGCGGAACGCCTCGCGGATCGTGGGCGCGATGTCCTCGGGGCTCATCACCAGGTAGGTCTTCTTCACGACGGGTGCGGCCATCCCGCAGGTGTCGCACTCCTGGAACGCCTCTGTTCCCATGAAGGGGCGGGCGACCTGTCCCGTGATCGCGACGATGGGCGTAGAGTCCATCTTCGCCGCGGTAAGCCCGGTCATCAGGTTCGTTGCGCCGGGGCCGGACGTGGCAACGCACACGCCCACCCGGCCGGTGAGCCGCGCGTAGGCTTCTGCCGCGTGGGCGGCGGCCTGCTCGTGCCGCACGAGGACGTGCCGTAGCTGAGGATAGTGCCAGAGCGCGTCGTAGAAGGGAAGGATCGCTCCCCCCGGATGACCGAAGATGACGTCGACGCCCTCGTTGATAAGGGCTTCGCAGACGACGCTTGCGCCTATCTTCTGCATGGTTCCGTCCATTCCTGCCTGCGCGGACAGGCGGGAGGCCCGGTGCACAGGATGAATCAGCGATTCCAACGGATGTTGGAAAGGCCGCGACCGGCAGGTCACGGCCTCATAAATCGTAACCCTCACCCCTACGAGTGTCAACGAAATGCACTCGTTAACTACACGTGAAACAGCGATGCTGTTCCGGGACGGTGTTAGAGGAGATGTATCGATACGTCCTACAGGCCGTAGAGTCTGCGGGGGTTGTCGTCGAGGATCTTCTGGACCGTGCTTGAAGGAAGCCTGCCTTCCTCCCGGAGCCGCTGCATCGCCAGGATCTCCGACGACGTGTCGTCGTGGCCGTAGTCCGTCCCGATGATGATGTTGTCGTCGCCCGCCGTGTCGATGACGTACTGCAGATCGTCGGTGGTCTGGCACGCAACGTACATGCGGTTCTCGCGCATCAGCGAGGCGCCGGAGAACTCGCGCCCGTTGTTGCCGAACCGGATCGACAGGTCGTTCATCACATACGGCACCCACTGTGCGCTGACCTCGACGAAACACCAGCTCAGATCGGGAAACTTTTCCGGCACGCGCCGCATCAGCAGGTTGTGGAACACGCTGATCGGCGGCAGCTTGAACCGCAGTCCGTTCTCCTGCTGGTCCCACATCCCAAAGTTACCCACCGACGCGTGGATGCAGATCGGCATGCCCAGCTTGCTCGCCTCCTCGTACAGAGGGAAGAAATACGGATCGGTGAGGCTGAGCCCGGCATCGCCTGCGCGCAGATACACCCCGCACGCCCCGTGCTCCTTGCCGTAGTGGGCCTCCTCGATGGCCTGGTCCATCCTGTAGACCGGCGCGATGACCGGCCAGCGGAGCCGCCCCTGTCCCATCTCCCAGATGTCCCCCATCCAGCGGTTGTAGCTGCGCGACAGTGCGTAGTCCACCTCCGGCCGGGGGCTCAACGGACGCAGGAAGAGGGTGGGATACAACACCTGGATGTCCACGCCCAGCTCGTCCATATGTGCCAGGCGGGACTCGACGCTCGCCATCTCGCGCGATTCGTCGCTCGTGCCCGTGCCTTCGTTGGTATTGCGGATGAACGCCCGGCCCGTCGAGCGGTCGGCGATCAGCCAGTAGCGCTGGACGGGAGCGTCCGGATCGGTGGTGGCGACGCTCAGGGGGCGGAACTCGCGCTCCTCCTCCCGCATGTAGTCCCACGTGTGCTCGTTCTCGACGACATGCGCGTCCGCATCGATAACCGCCATCTCCCTCCTCCTTCTCGCCCGCGTGGGCGCATCCCGCTCGCCGTTCCCTCTGTCGCCATCTTATGCGACAGGTCAACAGAGCCCAGCCTTCCAACGTGAGGCTTGCACTCGTTCGCTGCGCGTGAGACGCGCTACACTCCACCCAACGTGAGTTTCGCCGCCGACCTCCACCTCCATTCGCCCTACGCCATGGGCACCAGCTCCGCGCTCTCCCTGCAAGCGCTTGCCGCTTGGGCGGACGTCAAGGGCGTGGACGTGCTCGCATCCAGCGACTTCACGCATCCCGCATGGCTCGCCGAACTGAAGCGCAGCCTTCGTCCCGCCGGCGACGGCCTCTTCGAACTGACCGAACCGCCGGAGCGGTACGAGGTCAGGGGTCGCAAACGCCTGGCGCGATTCGTCCTCGGTACGGAGGTGAGTTGCGTCTACCCACAGGACGGACGCTCCCATCGCCTCCACCTGCTCATCCTCGCGCCCGATTTCGACGCCGTAGACGGCATCTGTGCCGCATTCGCTCCGTACGGCGCACTCGCCTCAGACGGACGTCCCACGCTGCGCCTCTCCGGGCGAGACTTGGTCGAAGCCGTCCTCGCGGTCGACGCAGGGTGCGAGGTCATCCCCGCACACGCATGGACGCCGTGGTACGCACTCTTCGGCTCGAAGAGCGGCTTCGATTCGCTCTCCGACTGCTTCGGCGACATGGCCGGGCACGTCCACGCCATCGAGACCGGCCTCTCCAGCGACCCCGCCATGAACTGGCGCGTGCCCGAGCTGGACGGGCGGACCCTCGTCTCCTTCTCCGACGCACACTCAGCCCAACGGCTGGGGCGGGAACTCACCGTGTTCGCCGGGGACCCTGGCTACGGCGCGCTCATCGAGGGATTGAGGACGGGCAGGGTGGAGTGGACGGCGGAGTTCTATCCGCAGGAAGGCAAGTACCACCACGACGGCCACCGCAAGTGCGGCGTCAACCTGCCTCCTGGCGAGCACGACGGCCGATGCCCCGTATGCGGACGCAAGCTCACGCTCGGTGTGCTGCACCGCGTCGAATCGCTCGCACGGCGTCCCCCTGAACCTCTTGCCGCTGATCCTGACGGCACGCTGCGCGGCACGGAGACCGAACGCCCGCCGTTCCGGCGGCTCGTTCCGCTGGCGGAAGTCGTCGCGGAAGCGCTCGGACGCGGCGTCTCGAGCAAGGTCGTTCAACGCACCTGCCTTGATCTCGCCGCGCGCGTGGGTTCTCAACTGCATGTCCTCACTGCTGCCGGTGCGTCCGAGATAGGGCAGATCGCGGGCGACCGTGTCGCGGAGGGGGTGATGCGCGCACGGCTCGGGCACGTCGCCATTCGACCCGGTTTCGACGGGGCGTACGGCACGGTGCGGCTCTGGGATTGACGCCGGCACGTTGACAGACGGGCAGGGTGCAACGCAGCATCATGCGATACGCAACGATTGGACGATTCGCCGTAACTCGGGGATGGTTTTGGAGTAAGCAAGGCAGATATGGACGACGTCATCACGATGGAAGAGATAGGGATGGTCTATGACGTGACCGACGCGCTCGGCATAGACCGCGAGGACCTGAACATCGAACTCGGCAAGGAGGACCCCGGCTCGTGGGGCAGGGAGCCCGGCGGGATGATGCGGCGCGAGGTGATAGTCATCACGCTGCCGCTCTCGACGCCGCTGGACGACTGGCTGCCCACGCTGGAGGCCGGGCTCCGTGAGCTATTGGAGGAGCAGCGATGAGAACGACGACACGCCTGCGCGAACTGCTCACCGGCGAACGGATGCTGCTCGCGCCGTTCACGTACGACGGCTTCACGGCGCGCATCGCGCAGGAGGCCGGGTTCGACGCCGTCTACATGTCCGGCTTCGCAACCTCCATGTCGAGGGGCCTGCCGGACGTCGGCTTGCTCACGCAGACGGAGATGGTGCAGAACGCGGCGAGCATCGCCTCGGTGGTGGACGTGCCGGTCGTCGCCGACGCGGATACCGGCTACGGCAACGCCATCAACGTCCACCGCACCATCCGCGAGTACGAGCGGGCAGGCGTCGCGGGCGTCCACGTCGAGGACCAGGTTGCCCCCAAGAAGTGCGGCTTCTTCGAGGGCAAGCAGGTCATCGACATGGACGAGGCGGCGGCGAAGATACGCGCCGCCGTCGAGGCCCGTTCCGACGACGACTTCGTCGTCATCGCGCGCACGGACGCCCTTGCCGTGAACGGCTGGGACGACGTGGAGCGCCGCTGTCGCGCGTTCGCGGACGCGGGCGCGGACCTCGTGTTCGTGGACGGCATCCGCACCAGCGACGACCTGCGGGAGTTCACGCGCCGTCTCGGCGACCTCCCGCGCATGTACAACGGCGAACTGCCGCCGGACGAGGTCGAGGCGCTCGGGTTCAGGTTCCAGATACACCGGGGCCCCATCTTCTCCCTCTATCCAATCATCAAGGAGATGATGGTGGAGCTCCGGCAGAGCGGACGCATCTCCGCGATCGACCGCTTCGGCACCGGCGGAGAGTTGCGCACGTCCATCGCGGACGCGCTCGGCCTCGGGGCCATCACCGAGATGGAGAAGCGCTACGCGGTGCGATAATGTGCTCCCTGAAGGGCGCCTGGGAGAACGAGCATGAGTGGAATCACACTGGAAGACGCGAACAAGGTCATCGCCGCGGCGATCGACAAGGCGCGCGAACTCGGGTTCACTATGGCCGTTGCTGTCGTCGACCTCCAGACGAGCCTCGTAGCATCGGCGCGCATGGACGGCACCAACCCGTTCACACCGGACGTCGTCCGAGGCAAGGCCGTTGCGACGGCGGTAACGAAGGGAACGCCCAGCGGCGTCGCCGCGGGACGCTTCCCTCAGGGGCTGCTCGACACCGTGCGCGACCTCTACGGTGGGCGGGTGACGTGGGTGCAGGGCGCGGTGCCGCTCTACAAGAACGGTGAACTCGTGGGAGCGGTAGGCGCCGGAGGCGGACCGCCGGACAAGGACGAGGAAGTCGCACAGGCCGGCGCGGACGCGCTTGCAGGGTAGGGTAGGGAGCGTATGACAACGCTTACGCAGGCCAGGATAGACGAAGCCGCCGCGAAGGCGCGGGTGAAGGCCGAACTCCTCCGGGAGTACCTGGAGTACATCTACCGCGTCCGTCCCGGTGAGGTCGGCATGCTGACCTGCAACGAAGGCGAGAGCGTCCGCGAGGTGCGGCAGAACCTGGCGCTCGCCGCAGCCGTCGCGGGCGAGCCCATCGGCATAGCCCTCCGCAGGAGGCCGCGAGCAGTCACCTTCTGGCTGGAGAAGCGCCGCAGGGGGAGGCCGCGGAAGGCCGGATGAACGCGCTCGAAGGACTCCGAGTCGTAGACCTCACCACCATCGTCTCCGGCCCCTACGCCGCCGCCATCCTCGCCGACCTGGGCGCGGACGTCATCAAGGTCGAGCCTCCCGGAGGAGAGAACGCCCGCCGGTTCGGCGAAGACCCCTCCCTCATGATGGGCTCGCTCACGGCCCACATCATGAACCTGCAGCGCAACAAGCGCGGCATGGTCGTGGACCTCCGCAGCGATGGCGGCAGAGAGATACTCGAAGGCCTCGTCCGTTGGGCGGACGTCGTCCTGGACAACTACCGCCCAGGCGTCACCGATCGGCTCCGCATCGACTACCCCTCCCTTCGCGCCATCAACCCCCGCGTCATCGCCTGCTCCATCACCGGCTACGGCCTGACCGGCCCCGGACGCGACAGGGCAGCGCTCGACGCCACCGTGCAGGCGTTCGCTGGCGTGATGGGCATGACAGGCGACCCCGACGGTTCGCCCGTGCGAGCCGGGCCGCTCTACAGCGACCTCTGCGCCGGCATGGCCGGAGCGCTCGGCATACTCGCCGCACTCGCAGCGCGGGGGCGCACCGGCGAGGGCCAGCACGTGGACATATCCATGCTGGACGTACAGATGTCGCTCATCAACTACCACGCCGTCATGCACCTCATGTCCGGCGCCCCCACGCCGCGCACCGGCAACGAGATGAAGCTCCACGTCCCCTACAACGCCTACCGGGCCACTGACGGCTGGATATTCATCGCCGTCTCTATCGACGCTCACTGGAAAGCATTCGTGGAGACCCTCAACGCACCGGAGTCCGGCCTCGAAGGCTCAGCCCGCGAAGCCGCCGCATCGCTGCAGGACGATGCCCTCGCCACGAGGGCAGGGCGCATCGCCAACCGCGACCGCATCAACACCGCGCTCGAGACCATCGTCGCAGCGCGCTCCCGTGACGAATGGGTGAGCGCGCTCGCCGCCGCGGGCATCCCCGTCGCGCCCGTGAACACGCTGGACGAGGCGGTGCAGGACCAGCAGGTGCGTTCACGCAGCATGATCGTGGACGTCGAACACCCGGAGGGCGGCTCCTACGAGGCAACCGGCAACCCGTTCAAACTGTCTGCCGCCGGTGAGCAACGCTTCACGCCGCCCCCGACGCTCGGCCAACACACCACGGAGGTGCTGCGGGACGTCCTTGGCTACGACGGCGAGCGCATCGCCCAGCTCTACGCGGACGGCAGTGTGGCCTGATCCTGTCCATCCTGTCCATCGATGTTGATTCCCTCCGCTTGACACACCGGCGCGCGCCTTGTCCAATCCCACCATGCTGCTCGAACAACAACCCGGCACTCTGAACGACATCCGCCTCGCCATCCGCGACGTCTGCAAGAAGTACGACGGCGCGTACTGGCGCGCCCTCGAAAAGGACGGCGCGTACCCCGAGGCGTTCGTACGCGAGCTCACCGAACTCGGCTGGCTCTCCGCGCTCATCCCGGAGGAGTACGGCGGCGGTGGGATGACCGTCACCGAGGCAAGCGTCATCCTCGAGGAGATCAACCGCTCTGGCGGCGACTCCGCGGCCTGCCACGCGCAGATGTACATCATGGGCGTCATCCTGCGCCACGGCAGCGCAGAGCAGCAGGCGCGCTACCTCCCCGGCATCGCCAGTGGCGACCTCCGCCTGCAGGCGTTCGCCGTCACTGAACCCGACGCTGGCTCCGAGACGACCCGCATCTCAACGAGCGCAGTCCGCAAGGGCGACAGGTATGTCGTCAACGGCCAGAAGACGTTCATCTCCCGCGTCCAGCAATCGGACCTCATGCTCCTGCTCGCGCGCACCACGCCCTACGAGGAGCTGAGGAACAAGACGGAGGGCCTCTCCGTGTTCGTCGTGGACATGCGCGAGGCGGGCGACAGCCTTCAGGTCAACCCCATCGAGATGACCTTCAACCGCCACACCAACCAGTTGTTCTTCGACAATATGGAGATTCCCGCGGAGAACCTCATAGGAGAGGAAGGGAAGGGGTTCCGCTACATCATCGACTCCTGGAACGCCGAGCGCATCCTCATCGCCGCCGAGGCCATCGGCGACGCCCGATTCTTCATCGAGCGCGCCGCCGCCTACGCCAGCGAGCGCGTCGTGTTCGGGCGCCCCATCGGCGCGAACCAGGGCGTGCAGCTTCCCATCGCCCAGGCGTACGCCCACACCGAGGCCGCCGACCTGATGCGCTTCGATGCCGCCGCGAAGTTCGACCGCGGCGAGCGCTGCGGCGCTGAGGCCAACATGGCCAAGCTTCTCGCATCCGAGGCCGCATGGGAGGCGGGCAACGCCTGCCTCAATGCGCACGGCGGTTACGGCTTCGCGAAGGAGTACGACATCGAGCGCAAGTTCCGCGAGACGCGCCTTTTCATGACCGCTCCCGTCAACAACAACCTCGTCCTCGCGTACCTCGGACAGAACGTCCTCGGCATGCCCCGGTCGTATTGACAAGCTGACGGTATACTGGCAGGGGAGGAGGCTTGCTCATGCGGAACAGGTTCCACGCAACTATCCATGAAGACCCGTTCACGAAGGGGTACTTTGCGCTCTGTGCTGAGGTGAAGGGCGTGAAGGGCGAAGGCGCCACCCCGGAGGAGGCCGAGGCGATCCTGGTCGACGCCCTGACCCATGAACTGGTATCGCGGCGCGATGCGGGAGTGAAAGAGGCCCCCCCTGGAGCCACGGTTACGACCGTAACGGTGGACGAGTCGTACCACGCGAAGGCCATACGGTTCGAAGAGGACCGGGTACTGGAACAAGCCCGTCGGATACAGGAGGCGCGCAAGAGGGAGGCTGCAGGCGAGGCCCCGTCATGGAAGGGCACCCTCCATAACGAGTTCACCGCCATAATCGAATACGACGAGGGTTGGTACGGGGCATTCTGCCCCGAAGTGCCCGGCTCGAACGGGCAGGGGCGAACGATTGCCGACGCTCTTGACAATCTGGCCGACGCTTGTGCCCTCATGCTGATGCTCGATCGCGACAGTGGCCTTGCCCGCTCGGAGGACGATGAGGGACCCATCCTCAAGAACGTTACCTTGTCCATCGGCGAGGCCGCCGCCGTACCATGAAGCGGAGGGACCTGTTGGAGCATCTGGCAATCTGGAACTGTGAACTCCACCACGAAGGAAGCAACCATTCCGTCTGGTGGAACACCCATACGGGCGTAAAGAGCGCGGTGCCTCGGCACCAGGAGATCTCCAACATGAGGGCCGCTGAGATCTGCAAACAACTCGGCATACCGAGGCCGGGTCGATGACCAGCGACGCCCTCGTCCGCTCCTGGCTCTACGTTCCGGCCCACAAGGAACGCATGATTGCCAGGTCGCTGGAACTCCCGGCCGACGCCGTCATCTACGACTACGAGGACGCCGTACCCCCAGCGGAGAAAGTCGGCGCGCGCAGCGTGCTGTCCGAGGCGCTTTCGGCAACGCCGCCTGAGGGAACGCCGCGAAGGTACGTACGCGTCAACAACCCCCGCCATGAGCACCTCTTCGCCGACGACCTCCGAGCCGCGCTCGAACTCAACGTGGAGGGCATCTGGCTCCCGAAGGTTGAGAACGCCGCTCAGGTGCAGGGCGTCAGCGCCGCGCTCTCGTACGAGGAGGAGCGGATGGGCGTCGAGCCCGGCTCGACCCGGCTCGCTCTGCTCATCGAGAGCCCGCTCGGCGTCGTGAACGCCTACGCCATCTGCGCCGCCGACCCCCGCGTCATCGCCGTGCAGTTCGGCGGCGAGGACTTCTCTCGCGAGATGGGCCTGCCCCTTGTCCGCACCGGCGAGGCGAAGGAGCTCCTCTACCAGCGAGCCGCCGTCGCCACCGCGTGCGCCGCCGCAGGCGTACAACCCGTCGACGTCATCTGGACGGAGCTAGACAACCTGGACGGTCTCACAGAGGAGGCCGCCCAGGCGCGCCGCCTCGGCTTCACCTCCAAGGCTGTCATCCACCCCTCGCAGATCGAGCCGGTCAACGCAGCGTTCAGCCCGACACAGGAGGAAGTCGCCTACGCGCGGGAGGTCATCGCCGCGCTGGACGAGGCCATCGCGCAAGGGACCGGTGTCCTCAACTACCACGGCGCGTTCCTTGAGGAACCCGTCATCGCCCGCGCCCGCCGCACCCTCGAACTCGCCGAACGCTTCCAGGTGGGCTAAAGACTGCGCTCCGATTGGTCCCGCCTCGCTTGAGGGAAGAGGCTTGGAGCCTGCCCACACACGATGCGGAGCTGAGGGTGAACCGGCGGGGAGGGCGGTGTCTGGTGTAGGGGCATCCCTTGTGGGTGCCCTCGGGGGCTTGGACTGGGAGCGCAGAGGGGTGTACCCCTCTGCCGGGGGCTGTGGGGGTGTCCCCCACAACGTACCGGGCGGGCGGGTGGGAAGAAGGACGCTAGTCAGAGCCAACCCCCATTGGACAACGCGACGCTCGCCGTCTACATTTACCCCCAACGCCAACTCAGGAGGCGCACGATGGCCAGTCAGCAGCGCGAAGCACTATCGGCCGGCGAGTTCATCGAACTGCTGGAGCAGACCCGGGCCGAGTTCCTCGAAGGCAAGTCGCCCTACCGCGGCGACGGCATCAGCGGCAAGTCCAAGGAGGAGATCGCCGCCTCCAAGCGCCGCTTCCACACCGGCGGCGACCCCAACCACCGCTTCGAGGGCGAGCGCTACCTCCACGTAACCGACAAGGCGATACGCCGCAAGCAACTGCGGAAGCTCGTGGACGAGGGCGGCCAGACCACCGTCGGCGGCCCGATGCCGAGCCACCCCATCCTCGCTCGCTGGCACTCCCAGGAGATGGGCCTCTCCGACGCCGAGATAGACGCGCTGGAGAAGGAAGACTCGCCCGCCGAGACACTCGTGAAGGAGGGCTGGTGGTTCGACCTGCAGCGCTCAGCCCACTGGTCGGTCGCGCTCAGCAGCGCGCTCGTGGGCGAGGGCTCCAAGCGTCTCCCCGGCGCGGTCGAGCACTTCGAGAAGCTCGTCGCCGACGCCCGCGAACACTACGCCTCGCTCGGCGTCGAGAACGTGGACCGGGCGGTGCAGCTCCTGATCGAGCATGCCCCGTTCGGCGCTGATATGGAGCACGCCATGTTCGGCGAGGAGGTCGTCCGCGAGACCGCCACCACCGCCGAGATACAAGACGAGATGCGCCGCGCCTTCATTCTCACCATGCAGCGCAACGCTCGCGACAGGGTCTGAGGCACATGGGCAACCAACCACCGCTACGACCGGACGAGCTCCTCACCCCGCCGATGCAGGGCACGACGTTCGTCCACTTCCTCCAGCGCGAGAAGATGCGGAAGTACTCCGCGGCGCCGCCGTTCCTGCACGCGCTGGTCCGCGGCGAGCTCTCCATCGAGCAGCTCCGCATGTGGGTGCAGGACCTCTACCCATACTGGAACGAGGGCATCGTCTTCGCCACCGGGGCCGTCTACATCAAGACCAACGACGAGCCCTCCCGCACGCAGATGCTCCGCCGCATGGTGGAACTGGAAGGCACGGAGGTCGTCAACGACCTCACCGGCGCAACGACGCCCGCCTACGAGGAGCTGTGGCTCAGGTTCGGCGAGGGCATCGGCATCTCACGGGAGGAGGTGCTGGAGTGGCAGCAGTTCACCCGCACCTACTTCTCCATGCGTACGCTCATGACCTACTCCCGCTACTGGGACTGGACATGGCTGGACGGCATCGCCACCTGGTACGCAGCCGACCTCTACTGGCGTGAGTACTACGGTGCCGTGCGGCAGGCGCTCACTGACCGGTACGGCATCGCCCCGGACTCACTGGAATTCTTCGACGTCCTCCTGAACGACCTCGCGACACACCTCCCATGGGAGGAGGAGGCGCTCGCGTACTGGGCATGCACGACGGAGCGCCAGCTGACCGCTGCCCGAGCCTTCCGCGAGCGGCTCGACATCGAGTACCAGCTGCTCTTCGCCCTCAACGAGGCCCGCACCGCCGATCGCCTCCCGTTCCAGGTCCCCGCCTGATTCTCTCTCCTGAGGGAGAGGGTGCCGCCGCGCCAGTGGCGCCGGGTGAAGTCCCCTTGACGGGGCCGGGGAGGACTTGGCCCGGTGTAGGGGCATCCCTTGTGGGTGCCCTCGGGGGCCTGGACTGGGAGTGCAGAGGGGCGAAGCCCCGCTGCCGGGGGCGTGGGGGTGTCCCCCACAGCGTACCGGGCGGGTGGGTGGGAAGAAGGACGTCCGCCAGCAATTGCCCCCTCATTGCACAACCGCCTGCGCCAGCCTTACAGTACCCCCATCCCCTCAGGGAGGACTCGCACCGCATGAGCATCAAGACTGGCTGGGAAGGACGCTACTTCGATGACCTCCAGGTCGGCGACGTCTACCGCTCGTCCGTCGGCAGGACGCTGCTGGAAGCCGACAACACCTGGATGACGCTGCTCACCAACAACGACAACCAGATCCACTTCAACACCGAGTACGCCAAGAACACGCAGTTCCAGCGCCCGCTGATGAACAGCCTCGTCACGCTCGCCGTCGTCACCGGCCTCACCGTGCCGGACGTCAGCCGCAACGGCATCAACCTCGGCTGGGACAAGGTCCGCCTGCCGCATCCCGTTTTCGCCGGCGATACCCTCTGGTCCGAGACCGAGGTCATGGCCACCCGCGAATCGAAGTCCGACCCCCGGCGCGGCATCGTGCACATCAAGACGCGCGGCCTCCAGCAGGAGGGCGTCACCGTCATCGAGTTCGAACGCGACATCATGGTCTGGAAGCGGGAGCACGCCCCCAGCAACGACGTGTTTCCCCAGCCCGCCGCGCAGACGGCGTAAGGAGGCATCGTCATGGCAACCGGCATAACGAACGCGCTGGTGGACTACGCGCAGAACCTCAAGTACGAGGACATCCCGCCTGAGGTGCTGGAGCGCACGAAGCACATGCTCCTCGACTTCCTCGGCGTGGCCTACGGCGGACTGCGCACCGGCGAATCGTCCGGCCCCGTCATCGACGGCGTGCTGGACCTCGCGTCGGGCGCGGCAGGGGAGAGCGCCGTGCTCGGACGACCGGAGCGGCTTCCGGCGCACTACGCCGCGCTCCTCAACGCCACATTCGCCCACAGCATGGACTTCGACGACACCCACCGCGATGCCGTCATCCACATCGGCACGCCACTCTTCGCCACGTTGCTCGCGCTCGCTGATGAGCACGCGTCCACCGGACGCGCGGTCTCCGGGCGCGACTTCCTCACCGCCGCCGTCATCGGCTACGACGTGACCGGCAAGGTCGGCAAGGCGCACGGCGGCTCGATGCACGCGCGCGGCTTCCATCCCACGGCCACCACCGGCATCTTCGGCTGCTCCGCCGCAGGCGCGCGCCTCCTCGGCTACTCCGCCCAGCAGACCGCGAACGCGTTGGGCCTGAACGTCAGCCAGTCCGCAGGTTCCACCCAATTCCTCGAGAACGGCTCATGGAACAAACGCTTCCACACCGGCCTCGCCGCCCACAACGCCGTGATGAGCCTCGTCATGGCTCGACACGACTACCTCGGCGCGACGTCGCCCATCGAGGGCAGCCGCGGCTACTTCGCGCTGTACGCCGGTGAAGGCGCGGACGCTTCACGCGCGCTCGACGGACTCGGCAGCGACTTCGAGGTGATGAACACCGCCGTCAAGCCGTACCCGTGCTGCCGCTACAGCCACGCCACCATCGACGCCGTCGCCGACATCGTCCGCGCCGAGTCACTCGCCTCGCCCGACATCGACGGCATCGAGATCGCGATGGGCGAGACCGGCTTCGGCCTCGTTGCCGATCCCGCAGAGATGAAGCGCGCGCCGTCTAACGTCGTCGAAGGCCAGTTCAGCGTCTACTTCGCGGCCGCCGCCACGGCAGGCAAGGGCGCCTACGCCTGGGACGCCTACGACCGCCTGGACGACGCCGAGGTGCGGCGCCTCATGCAACGCACAAGCGTAACGCTCGACGAGCGCGTCGGCTCCGGCATGGAATCGTTCGTCTCGCTGCGAACGGCGGACGGGCGCGTCATCGAGCGCACCGTCCCGTACCCCAAGGGCGAGCCGGAGAACCCCATGTCGTGGGAAGAGATGCAGGCCAAGTTCACCGAGTGGAGCGAACCCGCCATCGGCGCGGCGCGCGCGGCCCAGGTCATCGAGAGCGTCGCCTCGCTCGAATCCCTCGCCTCGATGAGCGAACTCACCACCAACCTCGGCGCATAGCCGTCCGTACCCCCACCATTCCCGCTTCTTCCGTCATTCCTCCTTCTTCCGTCATTCCCGTCTCCCTCGTCATTCCCGCTTCTTCCGTCATTCCCGCGAAAGCGGGAAGCTGGATTCACATTTGAAGTGCAACACGTGGTCTAGCAGGACCTCGGCCGGGGTGAGGTAGTCGAGGCACTTGCGCGGCGTATTGTTGTATGCCTGCATCAACGCCGTAAACTCCTCGTCCGACACCGCAGCCAGGTCTGTCTTGCGGGGCAACACCCAACGCA
>DAOUHT010000128.1:0-9191 GCA_034428375.1 Dehalococcoidia bacterium
AGCCGTCCTCGACCTCCTTGAGGTTGGGGATCGTGTCAAGCATCGCGCTCGTCCAGAGCGGCGTGGCCCAGTCGTTCGGGTGGGGATTGCGCGCGTACCGCCGCTCCCATTCGTGGATGAGCACTTCGGCGGAGTCGAGCACGTCGTAGTTCTGCGCGTGGTCCCAGTGCGAGTGCGTCATCACCGCGACGTCGATGTCGGACGGCGCCAGGTCTCGTTCGGCCAGCGCCTCGAGCATCGCCCGGCGCCTGCCGACGTGCCCCGTGTCCACGACGATGTTGCGGTCACCACGCACAAGGAGTGTGCTGCAGTAGCCGATGGAGCCATAGTTCGTGGCGATGGACTCTCCGTGCAGCAGTACATCAACCGTTGGCATGGCGTCTCCTTGTGAGTATCTCCGGACTCCCGGCTTAGATCCCGTACAGCCTGCGGGGGTTGTGCAGCAGGATGCGTTCCTTCTCCACCTCGTCCAGCCGTTCATCGGACTTGAAGACGGAGATAGCGTCCACTTCGCTGGACGGGTCGATGTGGCCGTAGTCCGTGCCGATGACCAGGCAGTGTTCGCCCGCGTAGCTCCGGACGTAAGGGAGGTCGTCGTCGGTCTGGCAGGTGACGTAGATCCTGGCGTCGCCGAATGGGTCGTCAGGCATCTCCTTCCCGCCCGCGCGCCACCGGTTGGCGATCTCGTGGTAGACCCACGGCACCCACGAGGCCGACGACTCGATGAACCCCCAGCGCAGGCTGGGGAACAGGTCCGGCACCTCGCTGTTGAGCAGCGAGTGGCAGACCATCATCGTCGGGGCGCGGAAGAGCGCGAATGAGTTGGCGTTCTGGAAGATGGAGCCGAACAGCTGGCGGTACTGCGGGCTGGCGTTCGCGATGTGCACCGCGATCGCCATGTCGAGCCGCTCCGCCTCCTCGAAGAACGGGTAGAAGTAGTTGTTGATGAGGTACTTGTCGCCGTCGAAGGGACGCAGGCACACGGCGACGGCGCCGTTCTCTTTGGCGAACCGCATCTGCTCGATCGCCTCGTCCGGCAACAGCGACGGCACGACGCACGACCAGCGGAGCCTGCCTTCGGCCTGCTTCCAGATGTCCGCGAGCCACTTGTTCCAGCTGCGGCAGAGCGCGGCTTCGGCGTAGGGGTCGGGGCTGACCTGCTCTATCCAGAGCGTGTTGTGCAACACCTGGACGTCGATGCCGAGATGGTCCATCTCTCTGAGCCGGAGCTGCACGTCGTCGAGTTCGCGGGCTTCGCGCGGCGTATCCATGCGGCGTCCCGCCGTCTCGGACATCGTGAGGAGTTGCTGCTCGGACAGCGACGGAAAGCGGAGTCCGCGTATCTTCTCCTCGATCACCCAGAACTCTTTGGTGGGAGCGGAGGGTGACGTGTAGAGGATGGGCCGGTACTTCTCCTCGGCGGGTTCGAGGTAGTCCCAGGTGCGCTCCGTCTCGCAGACGTGGGCGTCCGCATCGATGACCTGCAACTTCGTTTCGGTAGTCATGGCTCACGCCTCCCGTTCCTGCGGTTGCGGCGCGAGCGTAGCAAAGCGGAGGGCACGCGTCCATCAGCCCGATCCAGCATGCGCTCAGGCCTCGCCGCGCCCGGAGCGCAACGCCCCTGTAGCCACAGCGTCTACGACCCCTCCGGCGATCACGACACCGTAGTCACGACGCGCGGCCTCCTCGGTGACCCAGCCCGCGAGCACGTCGCGCAGCACGAGTTCCGGGTCACGCTCGAACGGGTCACCGTACCCGCCGCCGCCGGAACCGGCAACGGCGAAGGTGTCGCCAGCTTCGAGGTCGTAGAATCCTGAACCGCCGAAGTGCTCTTCCCACTCCGTCCCCGGATGGAGCGCGAACTCCCCGGTGCGGCCCGGCTGTCCGCCGTCGGAGCCTGAGGAGGGCTTCTTCACCCGGTCGGCGCGACGGTTCAGTTTGGCAGGCTTGAGCACCTCGTAGATGCGCCGGTAGCTTAGCCCGCCACGGTACTTGCCGGGGCCACCAGAGTCCGGGACCATCTCGAAACGGCGCAGGCGCAGGGGTGCGGCGTTCTCGATGATCTCGATAGGCGCAAGGAAGAGGTTGGACGACGAGTTCGTAGCGACGCCCGACTCGCCATCTCCACGGTTCGAGCCTGCCGTCGCCGCGCCGAGTATCTCGTAGTGCGTGTAGGGGTGCGGGCCGACCACGCCCGCGGGCCAACTGAGCGCAAGGGTGCCCCCGCTCCCGCCGCTGTGCGCGACGCCCTTCTCCGGCTGGAACTTCCCCACCACCTCGACCAGCAGATCGATGAGCCGGTGCATCGACTGCGTGCAGTTCCCGACCGGCGACGGGTACTCCGGCGAGACGACCGTGCGCTCGCCGAACCGGAGCGTTATCGACCGCCACATGCCATCGTTGAACGGGAAGTTCGGGTCGATGAGCGACACCAGCGCGAACGTCACCGACGCTTTCACGACGGAGATGACCATGTTCGCAGGCCCGCGCGTCTGCGGGTCGGTGCCGTTGAAGTCGAAATCGATCTCGCTGCCCTTCTTCGTTACCGTCACGAACAGGCGTACCGGGTCGCCGGTGCCGCTGCCGTCGTCGTCCAGCCATGCCTCGCCGGAGAACGTGCCGTCGTTCCACCCGCTGAGGTACTCCTTGAACAGCTTCTCCGTGCCGTCGAGCGTCGTGTTGAAGGCATCCAGCACAGCGCCCTTCCCGAAGCGGTCCAGCAGTTCGACCATCCGCTTCGCAGCGGCCTTGGTGATGCCGATCTGGCTGTTCATGTCGCCGAGCACGAGGTGCGGGCTGCGGACGTTGGTCTGGATGAGCCGGGTGAACTCCTCGAATACCCTGCCCCGCCGCGCGTACCTGATGATGGGGAGCAGGAAGCCTTCCTGGATGAGCTCCGTGGCGCGGCTGTAGGAGCTGCCCGGCATCGCGCCGCCGAAGTCGGGCTTGTGGGCGGCGGAGCAACTGTACGCGACCAGTTCTCCCCCGTGGAAGACGGGCGTCATCACCGCGAGGTCCGGTGCGTGGTGCACGAAACTCTCGTACGGGTGGTTGCTGATGTAGATGTCGCCCGGCTTGATGTCGTCCCTGCCGTAGACGCGCCAGACCGAACCGACGAAGTGCTGGAAGGAGTAGCCGTGGATCAGCGAGCCGGGAGGGCCGAGCAGGCGCGCCTCGGAATCGAGGAACTCGTACGAGCAGTCCCGGGACTCGCGCATGAGGGTCGAGTACGCCGAACGCGCCAGCAGCACGTTCATCTCCTCCACCATGCTCTGGAACTTGGTGCGGATGATCTCAGTGTTGAATGATGCTGCGAGGGTCATCGTTCACCGCCGTGTCATGATGATGTTCGCATGTTCGTCGACCTCCGCCCCCCAACCCGGCGGCACGACGGTCGTCGAGTCCTCCTGGTAGACCACCGCCGGACCGTCGAAGTGCTCACCGCTCGACAGTTCACCCCGGTAGTAGACCGCCCCCGAGACGCCGTCGCCGCCGAAGTACATCTGCCTGTGCGCGGAAGGCCGAGCCTTGCTGCGCCTGGGTTGCGCGACCGCCTTGCCGTAGCCGGTCTGCATCTTCGGCGTCGGCACGACTGTTCGCACGCGAAAGCTCACGATCTCGACCGCCTCGTTCGGCGCGGAGTGTCCATACAACCGCTGGTGCCGCGCCTCGAACCTCCTGCGTATCTCGCGTTTCGCGCTATCGGCCAGCGCGCCGCTGCGCACCGGCACGCGCAGTTCGAAGCCCTGGCCGACGTACCGCACGTCCGCCTCGCGCTTCAGCCGCGCACGCCGAACGGGCAGCCCCTCTGCTTCGACGTCCGCCAGCGCTTGCTGTTCAAGCCTCGCGAACTGCCGGTTGAGCTCGTCGACGGGCGTGCTCTCCAATTCGGACACTGACGTCCAGACGTAGTCGTGGATGACGTCAGAGCAGAGCAGGCCGAGCGCCGAGAACGCGCCGGGACGGGGCGGCACGATGATGCGCCGGATGCCGAGCTCTTCCGCCACGCCCGCGCTGCGCAACGGCCCAGCTCCGCCTCCGGCGACCAGCGAGAACTCGCGCAGGGAGATGCCTTTCTCCGACGCCAGCGCGAGGATGCGGTCGGCCATCTTCACCTCGATGACCTTCACGATGCCCCACGCGGCCTCCTGCGGGCTGCGGCTTCCGAGCGGCCTGCCGACGCCCTCCATCAGCGCACGGTCGGACGCCGCCGGGTCGAGCGACATCGCTCCGCCGAGGAAGTAGTCGGGGTCGAGGTACCCCAGCGCCATGTCGGCGTCCGTGATGGTTGCCTCAGCCCCGCCTCGACCGTAGCAGGCAGGGCCGGGATCGCTGCCCGCGCTGTCGGGTCCCACGCGCAGCAGACCGCCGGAGTCGACGCGCGCGATGGTGCCACCGCCCGCACTGACGGCCTCGACATCCACCATCGGAGCGTAGACCGTCCTTCCCTCGATCTGGCCCTGCGTGACCTCGACCGGCACGCCGCCCTCGACGAAGGCAACGTCGGCGCTCGTGCCGCCGATGTCCAGCGACACGAGGTTACGGAACCCCTGCGTGGCGCAGAGGAACGCCGCGGACACGACGCCCGCCGCAGGCCCCGACAGCAGCGTGTGGTGTGTGCGTCCGCCGCGTATCGCCGCGGAGAACGGCATGACGCCGCCGTTCGACTGCATGAGGTAGCGCTGCGACGTGGTCACGTCCAACTCGGCAAGCTGCTGGTCGAGCGACCTGAGGTACGCCGTGAGCACAGGCTCCAGGTAGGCATTCACCAGCGTCGTTGACATGCGGGGCCACTCACGAATCCGAGGCATGATCTCCGACGACAGCGAGATGATGCAGCCGGGGTGCTCTTCTTCGATGATGCGCCGTGCCGTCTGCTCGTGGGACGGGTTCGCGTAGGCGAAGAGGAACGAGACGGCTATTGACGTGACGCCGTCATCCCTCAATGCCCGCACCGCCTGGCGCGTCGCCTCCTCCTCCAGCGGAGTGATGACCTCGCCGCTCTTGTCGACCCGCTCCGGCACGTCCTTGATGTGCACCGGCTGCACGAGCCCCTCCGGGCGGTGGTAGAAGAGGAGGAATGGCCGGGGCTGCGAACCGGTCTGCACCTGCGGGATGGCGCGGAAGCCGCCGGTAACGAGCAGTCCCACGCGCGCGCCCTTCATCTCAAGCAACGCGTTCGTCCCGATGGTGGTGCCGTGCAGAAACGCCTCGACGTCGCTGCCGCTCACGCCCCAGTCCCGCTCCAGCTTCGCCAGAGCCTCCATCACACCGACGGCGGGGTTCGCCTTGACCGTCGGAACCTTCTCTATCCGTGTCTCTTTGGACCTCGTGTTGAAGGCGACCAGGTCGGTGAAGCTGCCTCCAACGTCGACCCCGATGCGCCAGTCGCTCAAGAAGTCCCCCAGGCGCCGCCGTAGAACCGCGCCGCGTTCCGGTAGAGGATGTCCTCTTTGGCGTCCTCCGACACTGCCTCGTTCTCCAAAAGCTCGTCTATCTCGGCTCGGATGGTGTCGATGTTCACCTCGTGCGGGAAGTCGCTGGAGAAGACGAACGCGCCGCTTCCGTACTTGTCGATCGCGTTCGCCAGCATAGGCTCGTCGCCCTCGATACCGACGAACAGCCGTCCCGCGTCGATCAGGCGCTGGATGTACGCCTCGACGTTGTCGCCCTCCTCGATCTGCAGGAAGCGGCGCTGCGGGTCAACCGGCGTGAACGCGTCGTACGCGCCGGAGCAGCGCTCGATCGCCATGAGGAACCAGCCGAGTCCTCCCTCCAGAAAGCCGAACCGGGCGTTGGGGAAGCGATCGAAGATGCCGGTGAAGAGCATGTCCGTGAAAGCGATGCTGATGGCGAAGGAGTGGCCCAGCGCGTGCACGCCAGCGAACGGCGTCATGCCGTCCAGCCCCATCGCGTGGTGCGCGCCCGCGTGTATGCCCAGTACGCAGCCGAGCCGGTCGGCCTCCTCGTAGACGGGCCAGAACTTCCTGTTGCCGAGCAGCGCCTGCAGCCCAGTGCCGGGCACCATCGCGCCGACGAAACCGAGCTCGGTGACGGCGCGGCGCAACTCGTCGACCGCCGCGTCCGGGTCCTGCATCGGCACGAGGGCCGCGGCCTTCACGCGCTCGTCCCTGCTGAGGTAGTCGTCGTACAGCCAGTCGTTGTACGCCCTTGCCGTCGCTATCGCGAGGTCGGGGTCGAGGATCTTGCCGAACGACAGCCCGCGCGTCGGGTAAACGACCGTGCCGTCGATGTGCGCGGAATCGAGGAAGTTGCCCCAGCCCGCGACGCCGCCGGGGTCCCGGAACGCGCCGTCGGGGTACCGGTGGGACTGGTGGTGCAGGTGGTCCGGCGCGGGGAACGGGCCCACGCCCCTGACGGCGTTCCCGCCGAGCAGTTCCGGGGGGATGCGCTCCATGATCGCCTTGACGTCTTCTATGACGTGCCCGTCGCCGTCGAGTATCCGCATGGCGTATTCCTTTCTTATGCGCGAGGGGGGGAGGGCGAACCCCGAACAAGATTTCAATGGCCCTTGCATTTTGAAATCTTGTTCAGCATCTACGAGTGCGGGGGGAGGGCGAAATGAGTACCTTGACCTCCTTGTTATGGGGTGTTTTCAAGGCCGTGGCCTGCTTCCCGCGATCAAGGCATCAAGATTTCATCGGCTTTAACTTTTCGCCTCCGCTGTTATAGGCATTTCCTATAGCTGCGCGGGTCTGCCATAGACCCTGTCTATAGGAGGGACTGGCGGCCTGCACATGCATGCAGCATAGCGGATGCAGGGGTGATGGCGTAAGCGGCGGATGTCACTGCATGGGCTGCCCCTACGCCGGGCGAGGTTGTGCGCTTAAGCGCGTCCCTTCGCAGGAATGCTCCGGAGCCTTGCCAGGCCGCGGACGCGGTTCCGACCGCGCCCTGTATCAGGCAGGTGTTAGCCGGTTCTGGCGCCCCATCTCTCCAACCAACCGAGTCAGGGAGTGCGGACCCGGGCCAGCGGCTCACCGGAACCTACCGTAGACGCTAACCCACCGGGGTCTGAGAACGCGTGCCGATCCCTCAGTGCGTTTCGAAGATGGCCTGGTACTGCTCGACCTTCGCAATCGTTGCGGTCCGCTCGTCGGGGGTCGGGTTGCGCGGGTCCTTCGCGAGCGGCAGCGGACCCAACTTCAGCAGCGAGGCCATCAGCAGGAGGCGGGCCTTGTTCGCATCGAGATTCGAGCCCTGCACGAAGACGTCGCCCGGCCGCTGCGGCACCCGCCCGCCCGGGTCGGCGCGCCCCACCGTCACGGTGGGGATGCCGTGAAACGCGGCGCGTCTCAGGGCTCTCATCTGCGATTCGGTCCCGACGCCGTACGGGTTGAGGCCTTCCATGACGAACCCGTGCAGCCTCTGGACGAGCGGGTCTGCGCTGCGCCTGTTTGCGACGCCCTTCTCGATCCTCGCGATGATGTCCACTTCTCCATCGGGATCGCCGAAGGGGTCGACGGACATGTAGGCGCCGGACTTGACGATATGGACGTACGGCACCGCCTCCGGCAGCAGGGCTCCGTCTCCATCCTTGACGCGGATAAGACCGGTCTCCGTCTCGTGCGCCTCGGGCCACAGGTCCAGCCGGACATCGGAGCTCGCTCCCCGCCTGTAGGTGGGGGCGTACCAGAGGGTCACAGGCGGGCCGATCGTGCCCAGCACGCCTCCGTGGCCGCCCGTCGCCTTGTAGCCGCCCGGCCGGGCGTCGCCCTTCTTCAGCTCACGCGCCGCGAAGATCTGCTGATCAAGGATCCCAACGGCGCCCACGCCATGCCCTAGCCCTGAGGCGATGTAGCTGACCGCGTCCACGATGTTGCGGTCGCCGTCATTCGCTAACTGCCCATGTGGCCGCTGCGCCGCCAGGCCGACGAGAGGCAGGTCGGTGCCGACCACTATGCTCAGCCAGTAAAGCGTCTCCTCCACCGTGGGGCTGCCTTCGAGCCAGATGGCGCCCGCGTACCCGCCCGACGCAAGGGTCTCCCGGACGGTGTTGGTCACGCGGGCCAGCGCTCCCGGCGGGGGCTGGTGAGATACGGGGTAGGGCTTGTAGGGGAAGTAGTCGACGCCGGAAACCTCGCCCTGCTGCGTGTAGCCGCCAGGCGGGAGCGCACGCACGAAGGTGTAGTCGGCCATACGGTTCAGGATGCTGCCTTCTCCATGATCGTCGCGGCCGGACACGGTGCGATCGATCTCCTCGAAGATCCGGGAGGCGTCCGGGTAGAAGAACTGCCGCCCTCCGTAGCCCAGTGTCCGGTCATAGAGGTCGGCTTCTTCAAATGGAACGCCGTACCGCGTCCCGTCAGCGCGACGCCCCATGTAGGGAAGCAGGTACGGCCCATCTTCGGGGTGCAACTCGACCTCGTAGTACTCCCTGCCGTCGTCGGCGTAGAGCTCCTTCGCATCCGCCTCAAGGGGATGCGCCAAGTACTTGCGCACGCGCACGGTCACCGGCTCGTAGAGCGTCTGCGCCGCCAGATGGTCGTACCGGCCCTCCAGCGGCCTGTCGCCCGACAGCCTGGCCTTCCGGGAGGTAACGAGAGTCGGAGCGTTCGCTATCGTCGAGGTAGGGCCTGAGAATACGGCGATCCGAGGCTTAGGCATGGAGTTCTCCTGTGTGACCCTGAGCGGGCACCGGGATTGTAAGCCCGAACGGGCCATGAGCGACCGCCCAGCCCCGTGCCCGGCCTACCAAACTTGACAGAGGAATCCATGTCAACCCGGCAGGGCCGACATCTACTCGATGCCTACTCCTGATTGCAGCCCGTTAGGTGGAGCGGACTCTTCTGAAGTCGCCCTGAATGGCGGAGTTCGCAAATCGGTACGTCATGATGGGGCGGGGGGCACTCGAACCCACGTCATCGGGTTTCCAGGCGCGCACTCTGTGTTCTACCACGGAGCACGGCACTGCGGCGTGGGCGGCGCCTGTCCTACTCGTCCGTGATATCGATCCAGACGCCGTCCGTATCCGCAATCTGGCGCTGAGCATCGTCCTCGGGGCGACCGCCTACGCGGGCAAGCAGCAGCTCACGGCGTTCGTCATCGGGGTCCCGACGATCACACTGCTCGTTTTCCTCGTCCTGGCAGAAGTCACCCCGCGTCTCATCAGACTGACGGGGGCTTTCGGCGTCTCAGAAGACGATGCGCCGCAGGCCGCCGAGGACGAC
>DAOUHT010000129.1:0-27423 GCA_034428375.1 Dehalococcoidia bacterium
AGCCCAACCGTGTCGAAACACTCCTGGATGCTGACCATGCGGTCGGCGATCAGGTGCGCCGTCGTGCCGGTCTCGCGGAGTTCGCGCATGAGGTCGGTCATCGTCCTCAGCGCGGCGAGCATCGCGCTGATGGGGAATATCACGAGCTTGAACCCCAGCTCCTCCAGCTCGGCGACGGGCAGCAGGGGAGACTTCCCCGTCTCGACGAAGTTGTAGAGCACCGGCACGTCGAACCTGCCGGTCACGTCCAACGCCTGCTCTCGCGTCTGTATGGCCTCGAGGAAGAGCACGTCCGCGCCCGCCTCCACGTACGCCTCGCAGCGCCGCAACGCGTCGTCCCAGCCGGTGACGGCGATCGCGTCGCAGCGGGCGATGATCGTGAAGTCGTCGTCCTCGCGGGCGTCGAGCGCCGCGTGGAGCTTGCGCACCATCTCCTCCTGCGGCACGACGCGCTTGTCGTCCAGGTGGCCGCAGCGCTTGGGAGATTCCTGGTCTTCGATGTGGATGCCCGCGACGCCTGCGCGCTCGTACTCGCGTATCGTGCGCTGTACCTGCAGCACGTCGCCGTAGCCGGTGTCCGCGTCGGCGATGACGGGCACGCTCACCGTGCGGGCGATGGCTGCTGCGTTCGCGACCATCTCGCTCATCGTCGTGAGGCCGATGTCGGGGTAGCCGGTCCGCGATATCGACGTGCCCGCGCCGGTCATGTAAACGACCGGGAACCCGGCGCGCTCGATGACGGCTGCGCTGAGGCAGTCGTATGCGCCCGGCGCAGGGACGATGCCCGGCGACGCGAGCAGTTCGCGTAAGCGTGTGGTGGTCCTCATCGTTAGCCTCCCTTGAGCGGCGTGCGCCGCGTTGACGTGGCGTCTGGCCAACCATAGCCTACGGTCGTCCCTGACGCCTGTCCCCATAGGAGGATGACCATGCCCTACGACGCGCTCGACCCGAAGAAGACCGGACTCGTGTTCTTCGACATGCTCAACGTCTATTTCCGGGGCTCCAGCGAGGAGAACCAGCGCAGGATGGAGCCCATCGTGGCGAACTGCGTGAAGGTGCGGGAGGTAGCGTCGGCGCTCGGCGTGCCGTCGTTCTACCCGAAGGCGGACCACCGCGCGGACGGGATGGACTCGGCGCTCATCTACTCCGACACCAACTACGCGCTGGAACCCTGGCCGGACCCGGAGCAGGGCTTCACGGCCGCGTTCCGCAACGTCCACCACGGCAGCTGGACGTCCGAGGTGATCGACGAACTGGCGCCGACGCCGGACGACTACCTGATCGCCAAACACCGGTGGAGTTCGTTCCACCAGACGCACCTGCAGCTGAGCCTGCGCACGCGGGGCATCGACACCATCATCCTGTTCGGCGGCGCGATACACATCGGCGTCGCGAGCACGGCCTACTCCGCGCGCGACCTCGACTTCAACATCGTCGTCGTCAGCGACGCCTGCTCCGGCCCGGACGACAACCTCCAGATGTTCATGGAGCGCATCTTCCCCATCTTCACGCGCGTTCGCACGGCGGACGAGGTCGTTGAGATGTTCAAGCGCGGCGCTGCAGGCTGAGCCCCGTCGTTCCTGCGCAGGCAGGAACCTCGCCCCCGTGCCTGTCATGTTGAGCGGAGCCGAAGGCGGAGTCGAAACATCTCTCGGGTGGACATCCGCGTTCAGGAGGGCCTTATCGCCTGCGCCTCCGGTACCGCCGCCCGGCTCCGACGAGCACAGCGACGAGCAACGCAGCTGTAATCACCTGCGCGATCAGGCCCCACCCGGCCCCGTCCGACATCGAGGGCATGTGCGTCCCGCCAGCGGGACGCGGCGTCGGTGTTGGATTCGCAGCGGGCGCGCTCGTGGGGGTGGGCAGGGGAGTGGGAGCGGCTGTGCCGGGGGCGGCCGGAACAGCCGTTGATGCAGCCGTTGGCGCGAGGGGCGACGCCTCCTCGCCGACCGGCGTATGCGTCGGCGTTGGCTGCGGCGGTTGGCCAGGCGGCCCGGCGAACGTGTAGATGCCGCCGTCGAATCCCAGCACGTAGACCTCGCCCGCCTCGTCCTCGCCGAACGACGGTATCTGGAAGTCGGCGCGGGCCAACTGCGCCTGCTCCGTGACGAGCTCCCCGTCGTACCGCAGCCCCCAGATGCGCCCTGAGCAGTAGTCCGCGTACAGGTATACGCCCCGCAGGTCGGGCAGGCGCTGCCCTCGATAGACGTAGCCGCCCGTGATGGAGCAGCCCATCTCCCGGCCATACTCGGCTACCGGCGGTTCGAACTCATCCGCGTTGCACGACGTGGACCGGAAGCAGCGCGAGCCCTCCATCACGTTCCAGCCGTAGTTGCCGCCCCGCCGGACGACGTCCACCTCCTCCAGCGCGTTCTGCCCGACGTCGCCCGTCCACAGGTCGCCGGTCTCGCGGTCGAACGAGAAGCGCCATGCGTTCCGCAGGCCGTACGCCCATATCTCGCCGCGAGCGCCGCTCCGGCCCACGAACGGGTTGTCGGCGGGCATGGCGTATGGAGCCCCGGCCCCTGACGTTACGTCGATGCGGAGGATGGTCCCGAGCAGCGTCCCGAGGTTCTGCCCGTGCCGTCGCGGGTCGCCCGCCGAGCCGCCGTCGCCCAGCGCGACGTAGAGCATGCCGTCCGGCCCGAACTCGATCATGCCGCCGTTGTGGTTGGAGAACGGCTGCGGTACCTCGAGCAGCACAGACTCGGAAGCGGGGTCGCCCAACCCGCCGCTGCCGGTCTCGAACCGCGACAGCACCGACCGGCGCGGTGACGCAGCGCTGTAGTAGACGTAGAAGCGTCCGTTCTCCGCGAAGCCGGGGTCGAACGCGAGCCCCAGCAGTCCTTCCTCGTTCCCTCGACGGCTCACGCGCGGGCTGATGTCGAGGAACACGTCAGTCTGCTCCGGTGTCGCGGGGTCGATGCGGTGGATGACGCCGTGCTGCTCCACGACGTACACGCGCCCTGAGCCGTCGCCCGCGTGCGTGAGCAGCACGGGCCGCTCGAAGGTGAGCGCAGGGAAGACGCGTTCCAGCTCCAGCACGGGGAGCGCGGCGTTCGGAGCGTGCGCAACTCCCGCGAGTGCGGTGAGCGCAAGGAGCAGAGGGGCGGCAATGGGGAGCAGCCTGTTTGGGAGCCTGGGAGCACGCATGGGAGGCCAGCCTACCACGAGCCCCCGGCCTGCTCCCCTCTCCCGATGTCGGGAGAGGGGAACGCGCTTCAGCGCACGGTGAGGGTACTTCGGTGTGGCGGTGTGGGCGGTGTCATTCCGAGCGGAGTGCAGCGGAGTCGAGGAATCTCTCGGGGATAGCCCGCTTACAGTGAGCAGGGTGTTTGCCCCCCTGCGTGTCGCCCACCATGCGCTATCATGGGAGAGACCCCGCCGCAGCGCGGGGTGACTCTCTCCCTGAAAGGCGTTGCATGGACTTCAACTACACGTACAAGGTCAACACGCCGCCCGACGCGCTCTGGGCGTTCGTGACTGACATCCCCGCCGTCGGCATGTGCATCCCCGGAGCGGCGGACGTGGCGGAGACGGACGGGACGTACACGGGCACGGTCAAGGTGCGCGTCGGGCCGGTCGCGCTGGGGCTCGTCGGCAAGCTGTGGGTGGACTCGCGGGACGACGCCGCGATGCGCGTCTCGATGACCGGCGAGGGCGCCGACCGCAAGGTGCCGGGCAACGTCCGGGTGAAGATCGACATGGCGGTCGAAGACGCGGGCGACGGCGGCAGCAACCTCGTCGTGCGCTCGGACGCCAACATCATGGGCAAGCTGGGCGAGTTCGGCCAGGGCATCATCAAGCGCAAGACGGACGGCATCATGCAGGAGTTCGGGCGCAACCTGACGAAGCGCGTCCAAGGCTGACGCGCACTATCCCTTCCCCCTCGATGGGAGAAGGCCAGGATGGGCGTGTCCGGTGTGGGGCGTGGGGTGTCCGGTGTAGGGGCATCCCTTGTGGGTGCCCTTGCGCCCCGCCATCCCCGCGCTTGCTGAACCCCGCCGCCACACCCCGTCGTTCCCGCGAGGCGGGAACCCCGCCCGGTGTAGGGGCATCCTTTATGGGTGCCCTTGCGCCCCGCCATCCCCGCGCTTGCCGAACCCCGCCTCTCCTCTCGTTCATTCCCGTGAAGACGGGGATCCAGGTGCCCGACAGGGCACACTGCGGCTCAGTGAGCCGCACACGGCGCGCCGCGGCCTGCGATGCCCGGTGTAGCGGGGCGGTTCGCGAACCGCCCCGCCCCCCTACAGCATCCGCTGCGACCGTCCCTCCGACCGCCGGTGACGCGCCGCGCGACGGAACGTCGGCGCGTCCGCGAGCCCGAGTCGCGGCACGTCCGGCCCCTGGCCGCTCAGCAGCTCCTCGATGGTCGCTATCTGCACACGAGGGAACTGCCGGTCCGGGAAATGCTCCGGCACGTAGAACCCCGCGCCTGCCGCCTCCTGCACCATCGGGCCGGTCGGCGGCTCCAGAGTCACCAGCAGCCCCATCTCCGCCTGCTCCCGTTCTAGGGGGTGGTGTCACAGGATGAGACCATTCGGAGGCGACTTAGCCCGATCCGCTGGAAATCAGGCGCTGTTGGGTGTAGGCTGAGTTCACCTGAAGAGAACGCAACCAGTTAATCGGACGACATGGTCGACTCGATCTAGTCTACCTGCAATTGTTATTGTCTCTCCGATATTTAAGCCCAACACGCTCTCTTCGTTAGGGAAAACACACTCAACATACCTATCTTTCCCTAACGCTACCCTCTGAATATGGAATTGGACTTTCTCTCCTTGGATACTTGTAATAGGCCCTTCGACGACATGAATTGGTTTGCTCTTTATGATGTGCTCTACGCGTGTGGGGTTGGCCTGAAGCTCTTGTTGGTAGGATTGGTATAGCGAGTCATAAGGAACCGGCGGAGGAAGCGGTGTCGGTGTTGCTTCGTGGCAGGAAACGAGCAATAATAATACAAGTGCCAACACGAAGAGGCGTATGATTGCTGACCACGTAGGTTGTTGGTGGCTCACCATATCCTTGGGTTACTCCTTTGTGGTAGAGGATTTGGAAAGGTAGACTAAAGACTCCCTTCGCAGTTGGACAAGGGGCATGTGTCACATTGTGGGCAGTCGCTAGTGCCCCCTCGTTCCTGCGGCGGCAGGAACCTCGCAGTCGTGCCTGATGTGGAGGCCAGCGGTCAACACACAGGGAAGCCTGCTCCTGACGGTGGATTAGGGTCATAACCCAGGTACTCTACTGCGAACTCCTGCATACTCAACTCTATTCGTTCGAGGCACGCCACAGCACATTGCTTCGAAACTACGAGGCCGTCGCCATAGATGAAACGGAAGGCGTCCCGAGAGATGATATGCCGCGCCATCGATACTTCTGATTCAGAGAAATCCTTCTTCAGGCGCTGTCCCCAAGGACTCTTTTCTCGGTCCCAGCCAGTTGCGTCTGACCTCCGCTCTATCCTGAGTAGAAGATCTGGTGACAGCGGCAAGTAGTATTGAAACGAAGAGAATGCTCCCGTCTCCCACCAAGGCCTGATTGGGCGGAGGTAACGTGAGACAGGATTGTCAGAGGTGTAAAGCCTCCTCTGCCCGAGAGTATTGCCTATTCTCCATGGTGCGCCACGCAACACATTTGCGTACCCTTGAACCTTACTAAGAAGATTGTTGGTTATTGACGCTGGCTGGGTTGGCTCCTCCTCCCCGTAGCGTTCGTGGAACGGCTTCTCCCTCCATTCGTTGTATTGGGCAAGACCATCGGTTTGCCCAAATCGATTCACGAACTGGCCTTGCAGGCTCTGCTCAACTCTTGAGAAGAATGCTTGAAATGTATTGTCCAACTCCTGCCGCTTGAATGGTGTTCGCAAGATCAGCGAGGCCACGAACCTGGCGAGCGTGTTTTCTTGTTCCTCCGTCAATCTCGTGATCGCCCAAGCATCTTCAAGAAGGAGTCGTAGAACACTTATAGCGTCACTCTCTAGGCTTGCCAGCCAGTCCTCTGCCGAGTAGGCGTGCCCATGCAGGTTGACATCGTAGAATCTCGACTGTATCGCCACATTCTCCAGTGATGAGGAGTACTTGCGGCCTTCCTGTAGGTCAGAGACACGCAACTTGCCGTCGGACCCAAGAAACGGCTTCAGGTAGGAGCGGGGAACGTAGTGCTGCCGTCTTGTCTGCGTTTGGCTGAGTATGGGTTCATTCCACATCTGGCTCCTCCTGACGCGGACGGTACTCGATATTGTAGTTGATGGCGAAGTCCTTGCCTCCCCATCCCCCATCCCTCCCACCCTGTCCATTATCCCCACTGTGACACGTCCCCGTTGCGCGGGCACCACACCTCTTCCTACCATGTCTGCATGACTACTCAACCCGCACCCGCGCCCGACAACCGAATACTGCCCGACACCCTCACGCCGCAGGACGTCGCCTACCTTGACCGCCTCGACCGTGCCCTCCGCTGTGGCGTCTCCGGCTGCGAATGCGCAACCGGCTCCACGCTCCACTGCCCGTCCCATAGCCACGCCGAGGCTCCCACGCTCACTGTCTTCTGGGACGAACGCCGCGAATGCCTCGCGTTCCATTGCCCCTCCTGCCCCCCGCACCGCATCTACGGCGCCCTCGCGAAGCGCGGACTCTCGCCCGCAACGGAGTTCTACACCCCCCACGGTGCGCAGGGGGCCGGCCTACAACCCTTCAGGTTCTTCGTCCAGCAATCCCCCGACTGGCTCTGGCCCAACCGCATCCCCCTCGGCAAACTCACCCTAGTCGCCGGATACCCCTCCTCCGGCAAGACATCCATCGCCCTCGACATCGCAGCCCGCGTCTCGCGCGGCGCGCCCGCCCCCGATCAACCGGACGCCCCATTCCCCGCCGCCCCCGTCGTCCTCGCCCTCCTGGACGGCAACCCGAAGTCCGACGTCCTTCCCATCCTCCGCCTCTTCGGTGCCGACCTGAACCGCGTCTACCTCGCCGACCTCCTCTCTCCGACTCACCCCGTCGACTACTACCCGGACGACCCCCCGGCCGACGATGGGGGCATCACATTCCCGGACGTAGATGACGACTGGGACGATGACGATGACGAGGACGGGTACGTGTTCGATAACGACGGCAATGAGATACGCGCTCCACGTCGCAGGAAACCCGTCGGCTCACCCGCGCCTGTGCGGGACCCGTTCTGGCCGCCCCCGGACTCCGGTTCCAAGCTCACCGCTCCCTGGCCGCCCCTGGACAAGGTCATGGGGCGGCTCGCCAACTACATCGCTGAGGGGAAGGCCGCGCTCCTCGTCGTAGACCAGGTCGAGGATCTCGCATCGATGCACCGCGCCCGCCTGACCACTGTCCTCGGCATGCTCAAAGCCCTCGCCGCCCGCACCGGCGCAGCCGTGATCGCTCTCACCCACAACCCCGCGCCCAACTACCCCCGCGCCGTCACCGCCATGCAGAACCGTCTCGCGCAGGCATCCGTCGTCTTCACTACCGCTTTCGTCGAACCAGGAGAGCGCCGCTTCCTCGTCCCTCTCCGCCCCGCCATGAGCGACGAAGCCCCCGCCATCCCCTACGTCCTCCCTTCCTCGCAGCCCTCGTCGTTCCTGCGGAGGCAGGAACCCCGCAGCCCTTCCCCTTCCTCTGCCGGCTCCCCTTCCTCTCTCACTCCCCCCTCCTCCGTCGTTCCCTCGCAGGCGGGAACCTCGCCCCCCGCCTCCTCCGTCATTCCCGCGAAAGCGGGAATCCAGGGCAGCCCCGCGGACAATTACACCGTCGCCTGGCGCAAACCCATCCTCCCCGCCCACCTGAAGGCCCTCACCGACCCCAACCGTGATCACGGAGCGAGGACCCGCGCCGCCCAGGCCTTCCTCACCCGCGCCCTCGCTGGCGGCCCCCGCCCCGCCGCTGCCATCGAGCGAGAAGCCGCAATGCTGGGCATATCCCGGCGCACCCTCTTCCGCGCCCGTGCCATCTGTAACGTCGCGTCCAGCCGCGTCAGCAAACCCGGCGGCTCCAACGGTGCAGGTGAATGGCACTGGTCGTTGCCCCCGCGCAACACTATGCAACAGGATGCAGCATCCCATGGCCGCTGAGATAACAGCAGTACGTGGCGCCCTTGCGCCCTTGGTCACAGGAAGCAGGCCGTGGCCTTGTAAACACCCCGAACCAAGGGTGCCAAGAGTGCCAAACGGGGTCGACGGTTCACTCGTGAGATGCGGACCAAGAGTGCCAGAATTCGGCTGGATTGGCACTCTTGGTCGCGGCCTACTCCACGAAGATGTGCTCGCGGTAGTAGCGCAGTTCCTCGATGCTTTCGCGGATGTCGTCGAGGGCGAGGTGGGCGCGGCGTTTGCGGTGGGGCGGCAGGTCCGGGTACCAGCGCTTCACGAGTTCCTTGATGGTGCTCACGTCTACGATGCGGTAGTTCAGGTACGCCTCCAGCGCCGGCATCTCGGCGCGCAGGAAGAGCCTGTCCTGGTGCACGGAGTTGCCGCAGAGCGGCGCCTTCTTCTCCTTCACCCACTGCCGCACGAAGTCCAGCGTGAGCCGCTCCGCCTCCTCCACGTCGACGGTCGACTCCTGCACCCGCGCCAGCAGGCCCGACTCCGTGTGCGTGCGCAGGCTCCAGTCGTCGATGCGGGCCATCTCGTCGTCGCTGCGCCTGACGGCGATGACCGGCCCTTCCGCCACCACCTCCAGCTCCGCGTCGGTGATGAGCGTCGCTATCTCAAGCGTGACGTGCCGGTCCGGGTCGAGCCCGGTCATCTCCATGTCGATCCAAACGAGCCTTCCCGAGTCAGCCATGCGACGCCTTTCGCGCTTCCTGCGCAGAGAGTTCACGAACACTGCCGGACGCCAGCCTGCCGAGCCGCAACCCGCCGACGCGCACCCGCGTCAGCCGGAGCACGCGCCGCCCGACCGCGCGCATCATCAGCCGCACCTCGCGCTTCTTCCCCTCCGCCAGCTCAAAGGTGTACCGCGCCTCGTCGCTTCCGGCGAACGGGGGAGGGCGAAGCGCCGCCTGGCCTCCTCCCACCCAAGCGCGAGATGACTGGCGCGATGGCGTCCGGTGCGAAGCAGGTCGCCTGCCGGACGGCTTGCCCCGAGGTCCCTCGCTCCGAGGGGTACCGAACGGCGAGACCGACAGCGCCCGTGCGAGGCCGCCTTCTATCTCGACGCCGCTCAGCAGTCGTGCCTGGTCGCGCGGGGAGATCGGCCTGTCGAGCAGGACGTCGTACTCCTTTACGACGCCGTAGCGCGGATGCGTGACGCGCTCCACGAACGCGCCGTCGTTCGACAGCAGCAGCAAGCCGGTACTGTCGGCGTCGAGCCGTCCGACCGGCACGAGCCCGGCGACGCGCAACGCGTCCGGCACGAGGTCGAGCACGGTGGGGCGTCCGCGCGAGTCGCTGACGGCGCAGAGGTAGCCGCGGGGCTTGTTGAGGAGCAGGTAGACGGTGCGTTTCTCCGCCTGCGCGAGCGGCTTCCCGTTGATGGAGACGGCGTCGGACGCGCTGACGGGGTGGTTCAGGTTGGTGGCGGGCTGGCCGTTCACGGAGACCGCGCCGGAGAAGATGAGCTCGGCGGCACGGCGCCGCGATCCCGCCCCTCCGGCAACGAGACGCTTCACCAGCGGCATGGAGGGAGTGCGGGATGGCGGGCTGCTGACCATGGAACGAGGGTAGCACAGGCGGGGGGTCGCTGGTAGAATCGCGCTTCCGGGGTAACTGTTCAGAGTGATGAGTTCGTCGTTCCTGCAGAAGCAGGAACCTCGCAGCCTTCGCGTAAACGTGAACCTCGCCCCATCCCCGCGGACAGGGGGCGAGATTCCCGCCTGCGCGGGAATGACGGGACCTCCATGGGCAAACTCACAGACAAACTCGAACGCGCCGAGAAGGGCGCAGGTCAACCGCTGGGGTTCGGCGGCGCCGCGAAGCGCGAGTCCATCGCGCCGCTGCTGCTGCTGGGCGCTGTCGCTGCTGGCGATGCCGCACAGGCCGGGGTCGTGACCGCGTCGGAGATAGACGGCGCGCTCATCGCCGGTGCAGGGATCGCGAAGAAGACGGCGCTGAACGGTTCCGTCAAGGCGCTGGGGGACACCCTCTTCGGCGTGTGGACGGACGAGGGGCAGGCCGAGGAGGCCGGAGGCGCCGACTTCCAGGTGTTCTCGTCCGACGCGACGCCCGCAGGGGCGCTCACCGGCGAGGGCCGCACGCTCGTCATGGAGGTGCAGCCGGAGCTGCCGGACAGCCTGCTTCGCACTGTCGACCAGTTGCCTGTGGACGCCTTCCTCGTCTCGCTGGACACGCCGCTCACCGTAGCCCAGCTCATGCGGCTGGCCCGCGTGCGCGGCGCGACGTCGAAGCGGCTCCTCGTGCACCTGGGCGCTCTGCCCGCGAAGGAGGACGCCGAGCAGCTGCGCGACGCAGGGGCCTCCGCCCTCATCGTGGACGCGGCGGGACAGACCGCGGACGCCTTCCGCGAGACGCTCGCGATGCTGCGCGAACTGCCGCGCAAGTCGCCCCGGCAACGCGACGGCGAACGCTCCGGCGCCACCGTGCCGCAGCCGTCGTTCGGCGCCGCGCGCTCTGCGCCCCCGCCTCCGCCCGACGACGATGACGACTGGGACGACGACTAGTCCCGGCGCCATTCCGCCAGTCCCGCCCCTCTCCGTCATTCCCGCGAAGGCGGGAATCCAGCAGCCCAACCGGAGAGCGCAGGTACGCGAGATCTAGTAACGGCGTAACGCACGTCGTGTGAGGACAGGATGCTGCTGGCGGGAATCACCGGTCTCTTCGACGATCCGTTCCGAGCGCTCGTGTGGTTCGTCGCGATCGCAGTCTCGCTGCTCATCGCCATCACGTTCCACGAGGCGTCGCACGCGCTCACCGCGCTGCGGCTCGGCGACGACACCGCGGCAAGGCTGGGGCGGGTGACGCTCAACCCGAAGCGGCACCTCGACCCGGCAGGCACGGTCATGCTGCTCATCGTGGGGTTCGGCTGGGGCAAGCCGGTGCCGGTGAACCCGTCCCGCCTGCGTACCGGCAGGACGGGCATGGCGATGGTCTCGGCCGCAGGGCCGATGGCGAACGTCGCGCTTGCGGTCGCGTTCGCGCTGCTGTTCCGCATCGGGGTGCTCGACGGCAGCATCACGCGGGACGAGTTGCAATCGCTGTCACTGCCCGCGTGGGCGAGCATCATCGCGTGGTACGGCGTCGCGCTGAACCTGCTGCTGGCCGTGTTCAACCTGCTGCCGCTCCCACCGCTGGACGGCGGCGGCATCATCCAGGGCATCGCGCCGCGCAGCTGGCGTCCGGCCGTCGTGCAACTGCAGCGCTTCGGGCCGATCGTGCTCATAGCGCTCATCGCGCTGACGTTCGCGACGGACATCGACCCGCTGGGGTACGTCTTCCGTCCCGTCTATGCGGTCGCGGATGCGCTCAGGGGCGTCTGAGGGGCGACGCGCGCGATGGCGAGCGCCGCTGCGCTACTGCCAGGGCAGCGACATCGTCCCGTAGACCTCTATCCCGCAACCCTCAATGCCGAGGTGCGGATGGTCCGCGAGCAGCGCCTGCGCGGCGGCCATGTCCTCTGCCTGAAGGACGGAATAGGTCACCACTCCCATCTCGTTCGAGGAGCTTCCCGACGCGGTGATCCTCCCGCCCGGGCTCAGCGGGGACATCTCGACCAGAGCGTCGCCACACCGGTCGGACCACGCCTTCCACGCGTCCATGACGGCCTGCATATCCTCCGGCTTGGAGTCCATCATCGCCTGCATAGCTGCCGCCGGAGCGAGATACAGCACAAGATACTTCTGCACCTGAGACACCTCCTGGGGTTCGCCCCGGCGTGTTCCGGAGCCGCGACAGGATAGGGGGTGAAGGCGGCTGCGGCAACGGCAGGCGGTGGCTGGCATGCGATGATACAGTTGTGCCGTGCCTGCGGCAGGCTGCCCCGGCGGAAGGAGCGAGGGAGATGGCTTCTCGAAAGAAGACTCCGGTCTCAGGAAGGCCGAAGACGGAAGGCATCTTCCTGGAGATGACCGAGGAGCTGTACGACCAGGCGATGAACTCCAAAGTGCTCCTGGAAGGTACGTTGAAAGGGGCTCGCGAGCTAGACCAGGGACTGGGGGTGCGCTGGGAGGATGTCCTCCGAGAACGCAAGCCCCGTTGACGCGATTCTCTCTCCGATCGCCTGACAGGCCTTCAACGCCCGGGCAGGAACGTATGCAGGCCGCCATCGAGCAGATGACGCGGGACCCTCACCCGGACGGTGTTACCAAGGCCTTGCTCGGTGCTCCCTATCCGCGCGGCACAGTAGGACTGGTCTCCCGTGACTACTGGATCACGTACCGCTTCCTCAACAGCACCGTCGTCGAAGTCCTCCGGATCCTCCCGTGGGAGGAGTTCCTGCCGGACGCTGGCAGGTAGCGTCCCGCTCGCCGCACTCAGTGCGCGGACTTGGCCGATTGGATCTCGTCCATCATCATCCGCTTCATGGTCTCGGCGATGCGGGTGAGTTCATTCGTGGTAAGTTTCGGGCCCATGAGTTCACGCTCGTACGCCGCGATGACGTTGAGCAGCGTACGGTCGTTCGGTGTGGTAAGCGCCATGACGGAACCTCGGAACGGAGACTGCCGGAGATGATAGCGCAAGAGCATATCCTGCACGTCACGACGCCGGAGGCGTGGCGGCGCCGCGCCGACACCCCGCTCTACGAGGCTGAATCTCTCGCCACGGAAGGGTTCATCCACAACTGCCGTCCCGCGCAGTTGCAAGGCGTGCTCGGCCGGCACTTCGCAGGCCACCGGGCGCTCGTGCTGCTGGTCGTAGACCCGGCGCGGCTCACGTCCGAGGTACGGGAAGAGGAGGCCGCCGGCGAGACGTTCCCCCACGTCTACGGGCCGATAGACCGCGCGGCGGTCGTCAGCGTGCTTCCGATCGAGACCGACAGCACGGGCAGGTTCACGCTGCCGGATGGCATTGAGTAGCGCTCCCGTTACCCTTGCCGCCGGCGCTGCTAGAATAGCCGCACCTTCCGGCGCAGGAGCGAGTCCCCCATGCAGATGACAGTGCGGCGGCCCAGACGCTTGCGCGGCGACGTGACCCCGCCGGGCGACAAGTCGATCTCCCACCGCGCGGCCATCTTCAACGCCATCGCCGACGGCGAGGCGCGCGTCGAGAACTACGGCACCGGCGCGGACCTGGCCTCCACACTCCGCGTGCTGCGCGGCCTCGGCACGCAGATCGAGCGTCACGACGACGGCGCGTTCACGGTGCGCGGCGGCATCCTCATGGAGCCGTCGGACATCCTCAACACGGGCAACAGCGGCACGACGACGCGCCTGATGGCAGGCGTGCTCGCAGGCCAGCCGTTCATGTCCGTGATGACGGGCGACCGCTCGATACGCTCCCGGCCGATGGCCCGCATCGTGGACCCGCTGAGACTGATGGGCGCAGACGTGGATGGACGGGACGGCGGCAGGCTCGCGCCGCTGACGTTCCGCGGCGGCAGCCTGCACGGCATCGAGTACCGCATGCCCGTTGCATCGGCGCAGGTGAAGAGCGCACTGCTCCTCGCCGGGCTGTTCGCTGAGGACGAGACCACGCTGGAGCAACCCGCTGTCTCCCGCGACCATACGGAGCTGATGTTCCGTTCGATGGGGGTCGAGGTGGTCGAGGACGGGTTGACCGTGAGCGTGCGTCCCGGACGGCTCACCGCCATGGACGTGACCGTGCCCGCCGACATCAGTTCGGCGGCGTACTGGCTCGTCGCGGGGGTCTGCCACCCGGACGCGGAAGTGCGCGTGCGCAACGTGGGAGTGAACCCCACGCGCACCGGCATCCTCGACGCGCTGGCGATGATGGGCGCGGACGTGAGCGTCGAGAACGAGCGCACCGAGGGCGGGGAGGCTGTCGCCGACCTCGTGGCGCGCTCGAGCAGCCTCCGCGCAGCGGACATAGGAGGGGACCTCATCCCGCGCCTGGTGGACGAGGTGCCCGTGCTCGCGCTTGCGGCGTGCTTCGCGGAGGGCACGACTGTCATCCGCGACGCTTCCGAGGTGCGTGTGAAGGAGAGCGACCGGCTGATGGCCTCCCGCGTGGAACTCTCCAAGTCGGGCGCACAGGTCGAGGAGTTGGACGACGGCCTGCGCATCACGGGCGGGCGCGCCCTGCAGGGCGCCACACACCGGACGTACGCCGACCACCGCATCGCGATGACGATGGGTATCACGGGGCTGGTGGCGGCGGGTGAAACGACGGTCCAATCGGCGCAGACGGCGTCGGTCTCCTACCCGACGTTCTGGGACGACCTCGGCTCGCTGGGGGATGGCGCGTAGCCGTGAGGGGCCGTACACGGTGAGCACAGCTGAGCCGCATCCGCTTCTCGTCGTCGTCTCCGGACCGTCCGGTGTCGGCAAGGATGCGATGCTCGCCCTCGTGCGGGAGCAGCGCCCGGACGTGTTCTGGGCCATCACCGCGACGACCCGGGCGATGCGCCCGGGCGAAGAGCACGGCGTGCACCACCTCTTCCTCACCCGCGAGGAGTTCCTCGAACTGCTGGCGCGCGGTGAACTGCTGGAACACGCGGAGGTGTACGGCAACCTCTACGGTGTCCCGAAGGCGCCGGTGCGCGAGGCGCTTGCCGAAGGGCGCGACGCCATCGTGCGGACGGACGTGCAGGGCGCGGCCTCGATCCGATTGCTCGCGCCGGACGCGCTGCTGATATTCGTTGCGCCGCCATCGTTGGAGGAGCTCGAACGCCGCCTGCGCAGCCGCGATACCGAATCGGCGGAGGAGACGGCCTTGCGCGTCGAGACGTCCCGCCAGGAGATGCGTGACGCCGCGTGGTTCGACGCCGTCATTGTCAACGAGACCGGGGGATTGGAGACCGCCGCGCAGGAAACCATCGCCGTCATAGAGCGTGAGCGGAAGCGCGTCCCCCCGCGCGAGGTGAGTCTGTAGGTGTTTGACATCTGTCGGAGCGGCAAGTACTATGTTGTTGGCTTGCCAACAAGGTCGGCCATATTCCTTAGGGCCCTTTCGGGGCCCTTTTTTTGAGGGTGAGCGATGGACAGGTTCGCCATCTTTGTCGACGCAGGCTACCTCTACGCTGAGGGTGGGAAACTAACTCATGGTACGGCGGACCGCCTCAGGTTGGAGTTGAGTTTCAGGGAGACTGTCTCGTCACTTGTTGAGATAGGCAAAGAACATTCTGGTGTCCAGTATCTGCGAACATACTGGTACGACGCGGCTACGGACGCGAATCCAACCCCAAGCCATATCGCGGTTGCCTCCATCCCCGGTGTCAAGCTTAGGCTCGGCAGGCTAAGTTGGGGTAGACAGAAAGGCGTGGACTCACGGATCGTTCGCGACTTGATTGTACTAGCGCGTGACAGGGCAATCACCGCAGCATACGTACTCAGCGGCGATGAAGACATCAGAGAAGGCGTAGCGGAAGCCCAAGACTATGGTGTGTCAGTAGTGCTGCTGGGGATTACTCCAGTGCAAGGACAGAATCAGGCGCGCTCCTTGGTGCAGGAAGCAGATGACCTCGTGTTGTTGACGCGTGAACAAATCGACCCGTGGTTCACTCAGCGACCTGCTCAACCCAGTCAAGGAACCAGCGTTGTTAGCACCCCAATCCAATCCACTGACATGGAGCAGATTGGCAGGACCTTCGCAGAAGCGTGGGTTACAGCGAATCCCAGCAGAGCTCAGGCAGCATTGGTGGGCAAGCCCAAGATTCCACCAGATGTGGACCGCGAGCTATTGGCTAGTGGGTCCACAGGTACGGGAGCAATTCTAACGGACCCCCAGCGCCGCTCGTTGCGGAATGGTTTTTGGGCAGCTCTAGAAGCATCGGAAACTGTCTAGACCACGCCTCAATGGCACCTCCCTTGCCGAAACCCGCACTTCGCTCTGGTATCCTGCGGCGCATCCCCAACCAGGCAGGTAGCGATGATTACGAAGTTCTCCGTCCTCTACGTCGGCTTCACGGAACTGGACAACGTCGGGCTGGGCGGCACGCCGCCGGACGAGCGACATCTCTCCAACGAGCAGATCGTCAAGGCGTACAAGATGTCGCTGGACGTCGCGCAGCACATGGACAAGCTCGGGTTCGACACGCTCTGGGGCGCGGAGCACCACTTCCAGCGGGAGGGCTACGAGGTCGTCCCGAACCTCATCCTGTGGGGGACGTACCTGGCGGCGCGCACCGAGCGCCTCAAGCTCGGCTGTGCGTTCAACGTGAGCCCCGTCTGGCACCCGATCCGCCTCGCCGAGGACTATGCGATGGCCGACATCATGACCGACGGGCGCGTGATCTTCGGCGTGGGGCGCGGCTACCAGACGCGCGAGGTCGAGACGATGGGCGCACCCCTGCTCGATCAGGACGCCAACCGCGAGCTGTTCGAGGAACAGATGGAAATCATGATGAAGGCGTTCCACCAGGACTCCTTCAGCCATCACGGCAAGCACTACACCATCCCCGCGCCAACGAAGTTCCGCGGTTACGAACCGACCGAGGTGACGCTGGTGCCACGTCCGATCCACCAGCCGGTGGAGATATGGCAGGCGATAGCCAGCGGCAGGTCCATCCCCTACATGGCACAGAATGGCATCAAGGGGATGATCACGCAGAACGGCGACCGGCTGGCGCGGCAGATATTCCACACGTACCAGGAAGAGGCCGCGAAGGCAGGCCGGAACCTCGAGCTCGGCGAGGACCTCTGCCTAGGTGTCGCGATGTCCATCGCGCCGACGCCGGAGGAGGCTATGGAGAACGTGCGCCCCTACCACGACGAGGCGTACAAGTGGTTCGCGCCGTTCGGGTTCGTGCGCTACGTGGACGAGGACGGCCGTCCGTGGGGCACGCCCGGCGCGCCCGCAAGGGTGCCGACGATAGAGGAAGGTATCAGGCAGCGCGCGTGGCTCTGCGGTCCGCCGGAGCTGGTCATCCGCGAACTGAAGGCCTACGAGGCCGAGTTCCCCGGCCTGGACCAAGTGATGTTCCGCTGGCCGGAGGGCATGCCCGCTGAGCAGTTCAAGGAGCAACTCTCACTCTTCGCCGAGCACGTCATGCCGCACTTCGGGCAGGGGTAGCCTCTACGACACTTCCTTGCCGCCGTTGACCGCGATGAGCTGGCCGGTGATGAAGTCTGCGTCGTCGGAGAAGAGGAACGCTACGGTGCCGGCGAGGTCGCTCGGCACGCCACGGCGACCGAACGCGCGTGACGCTTCCTCGGTAGCCTCGTCGCCGGTGAGCGAAGGGTCCTGGTCAGTGCCGCCGGGAGCGAGCGTGTTGACGTTGATGTTGTGCTCGCCGAGTTCGCGGCAGATGGCGCGGGTGAACGCCATCACTGCGCCCTTGGATGCGACGTAGTGCGGGTTGCTGTCGCGCACGTTGTTGGACGTGCGGAGCATCGTAGTGGAGCCGACGTTAACGATCTTTCCGCCGCCCTGGTCGCGCATGTAGGGGAAGACAGCGCGCACGCAGAGGAACGTTCCTCTGGCGTTCACCGAGAAGACCTTGTCCCACCAGTCGGGGTCGACGTCCATGAGCGAGGGGCCGGTGATGTTCCGCATGAGGCCGGCGTTGTTGAGCAGACCGTCGATGCGCCCGAAACGCTCGACGGTCTGGCGTGCCAGCGCCATCGTCTCTTCCTCGCTCGAGACGTCCACGTTGAGCGGGAGCACCTCGGCTCCCTCGGCTTCGCAGAGGCGCGTCGTCTCCGAACAGTCGAGCACGTCTGCAAGGGTCAGCTTCGCGCCTTCCTTCGCGAGCCGTACGGCGTAGGCCTGCCCGAGGTGGCGTGCGGCACCCGTAACGATGATGACCTTGCCTTCCAGGCGCATATGTCGCCTCCTGCGTCAGTCCCGGTCAGCCCAGGATGACCATGTGCACTTCTCCGGGGCCGTGCACGCCGATGGTGAGCGTCTGCTCGATGTCAGCCGTGCGGGACGGTCCGGAGATGAAGTTGAAATAGTTCGTTGTACGCCCGCGCGCCTGCATACGGTTGAGCCGCGTGATGGCGAAGAAGTCGTCCAGCGTTTCCAGCACCTGCTCCGGCTCGATGAGCAGGACGAGTCGCGGCGGTGCGAGGGAGGCGAGGCGCGCCACGCCTCTCCGTGGCGTCACGGCACAACTCGCCGTCTCCGCGATGGCGTAGGAGACGCCAGTCACGCCCATGTCGGCGCGGAACGCCATATCGCGCAACGCACCCCGGGTTCGCGATCTTCCGGATGCGAGGATCGCGGGGGAGACACCGACAGAGCGGAGCGGCGTGTCTATGTTCACCCGCTTGAATACGTCCTCAGCCGAGCGGACGAGACTCTTCACGCCTGACTGCTGGGCGATCTCGGCAATGATGCCTGCGGCTTCCTCCGCGTCGCCCGCCCTGCGGACGTTCCACGAGGCCGCGGCGGCGGTCCGGGCGAGACGGTCCAGCGTAGAGCTCCTGCGCGCCTCGTTCCTCGCGATGATGGTGCGCACCTTCTCCTGCTGGCGCATAGCGTTCGATTTGAGCGATGGATGGTCAGGCATGTGGACGATGGGCTCGGTGCGCCCAAGCGCCGAGCGGACGCGCAGCAGGAAAGCCGCCTTGTTCGGGTGTTCTTCCGGCGTTGGGGACACGGCCTACCTCTGTTCCGTCCCGTTGTCGTGTGCGAGCTCCTCTCGCCACAGCCGGGCGAACGACTTCGCTGCGGGAGCGGGGAAGTCGCGGCTCGCCGTCCAGCCACTGACCATTGGAGCGAACGGCAATTTGCGAACCTTGCCCCCGCGCGTGAACGGACGCGTGAGTAACTTGCCTAGGTTCGCCTTACCCTCCAGTGCTTTGCGGCTCCGCATCGCGCCATGCCACTGGCCCACGAACAGCCGCTCCATCCAGGTCGTGCTGCGTTCGCCGATGACGCCTTCCGCCACCTTATGGCGCAGGTGCAGGAGCAGGCGCGGGATGTCGATCTTCACCGGGCAGACGTCCTTGCACGTGCCGCAGAGCGTCGAGGCGTAAGGCAGGTCGCGCGCGACCTTCATGTTGGTCATTGGCGGCGTCACGATGGCGCCGATAGGGCCGGAGTAGACCCAGCCGTAGGCGTGCCCGCCTATCTTGCGGTATACGGGACAGTGGTTCAGGCAGGCGCCGCAGCGGATGCAGCGCAACGCCTCCCGCAGAACCTCGTCGCGCAGCAGGTTGAGGCGGCCGTTGTCCACGAGGATGAGGTGGAACTCCTCGGGGCCGTCCTCGTCGCTCGGCGCGCGCGGGCCACTCGCGAAGGTGTTGTAGCTCGTGATGCGCTGGCCGGTGGCGGAGCGCGGTAGCAGGCGCAGGAAGAGCGCTAGGTCCTCGATGGCAGGGACGATCTTCTCCATGCCCGCGAGGACGACGTGGATACGGGGAGCCGAGGTCGTCATGCGACCGTTTCCCTCGTTCGTGACGAGGCAGACTGTGCCGGTCTCGGCCACGACGAAGTTCGCGCCGCTGATGCCCATGTCCGCTACGGCGAACTTCTCGCGCAGTGCATCGCGCGCGTACACGCAGAGGCGCTTGATGTCCTGCGTCGGCGCGGTCTTCAGCCACTCCTGAAAGAGCGTGGACACTTCTTGTCGCGTCTTGTGCATCGCCGGAGCGATGATGTGGAACGGCGTCTCGCCCGCCAGCTGGATGATGTACTCGCCGAGGTCGGTCTCGACCGGCTCGATGCCCTCGTGTTCGAGGACGTGGTTGATGCCCATCTCCTCCGAGACCATGGACTTGCTCTTGATGACGGTCTTCACGCCGTTGCGCTTCGCGATGTCGAGCACGATGGCGTTTGCCTGCGCGGCGTCGTCCGCGAAGTAGACGTGGCCTCCGTTCCGGCGGACGCTTTTGTCGACCATGTCGAGGTAGTAGTCGAGATGCTCCAGGGTTGACTGCTTGATGGCGGCGGCGCGGGTGCGCATGGCCTCCCAGGGCTCGTCGCCGAAGTCGTTCTCGATGACGTTGGCGCGCGCGCCAACGAAGTGCTCCATGACGTGCTCCAGCGAGTGCTGGAGCTTCTCGTCACGCAGCGCTTTGCCGGACGCCTTCTTGAACTCTGCGCTCTTGACCTCAGCCATCAGTTCCGTCCTCGGCCAGCAGTTCAGCGATGTGCATGGCGCGGACGTTCATGCCGCGCCGCTCCATCGCCCCGCGGATGTGCATCAGGCAGCCGCAGTCGTTCGCGACAACGGCGCCCGCGCCGGACTCGGCGATGGTCTTCAACTTCTCGTCGAGGATGGCGGTCGATATCTCGGGGAACTTCACGGAGAAGAGGCCGCCGAAACCGCAGCAGGCGTCCGGGTTCTCCATCTCCTGTAGTTCGACGCCCCGTACGTTCCCGATGAGGTCCCGGGGCGCTTCCTTGATGCGCAGCTCGCGCAGCAGGTGACAGGCGTCGTGGTACGTCACGAGTCCCTCTGACGCTGCTCCCACATCCGACGTGCCAACGACGTTGACGATGTAGTCGGAGAGTTCGCGCGTTTTCTCACCGACGGCCTGCGCGCGCTCCAGTGTTTCAGGGTCGTCCTCGAACAGTTCGCGGTAGTAGACCTTGATCATGCTGGCGCATGAGCCGGAAGGAACGACGACCTGCTCCTCGTCCTCGAACACGTCCAGGAAGTGCTTCGCGACGTCGGCAGCGTGGGAGCGGAAGCCGCCGTTGAAGGCGATCTGTCCGCAGCAGGTCTGGTCTTCAGGGAACCCAACGTCCACACCGAGGCGGCGCAGCACCTTGACGGCAGCGACGCCAACCTCCGGGTAGAACTGGTCGACGAGGCAGGTGGCGCAGAGCGCGGCCCGGAACTTCGGGGACTGCTGCCCCCGCTGTCTTCCGCCCGTTCTGGGCCTGCCGGAGGAACGTCTGGAATATGCGGGGGAACCGCGTCGTCGAGCCACGAGTGCAAGGTAGCAGAGCGGGGCAGGCGTGGCAACCGTGGTACTTCAAACGCCAGCGGGCGCCTGATGGAACAAGCCGCCGTTTCCGGGTGCGTATGGACCTGCGCTACACTTCGTTACCGAGTATCTCCCGCCCGATCCATTCGAAGAGCGCGGGCTCCGGCCAGATGATGAACAGGATGTTGTCCGCCATCACGAATTCGAACAGCACCACGAACGACATCGTGATGATCGGGGCGAGGACGCGCCAGGAGAAGAGCCACGAGATGGCGTGCGGCGGCTGGTACTGGCGTATCCGTCGAACGAAGAGCAGGAGAAGCAGTGGCACACCGAGCGCCAGGTTGTAGGGTGGCCACTGGAACCACGCCAGCGCAATCACAACGAGTGTGACGAACATAAGGGCGACGACGGCAACGCCACCGGCGCTCGTGGGATTCCCGCCTACACCTCTCGCATCGATTGCGAGCCCCGCGAGGACAGCGATACCGACAGAGGCACTCGCCCCCGCGACCTGTGCGGTGGTGTAGCCACCACCGCCGAGAGTCGCTATGACAGCTGTGAATGCCGCCGCCAGCGCCCCACCGAGCAGGGACATGACCAAAGGCACATGCGACCGTGCCAGCAAAGTGAAGGGCAGGTAGCCAGCGAGGGCAATGGTAGCCCAGCGTAGGCCGATGGTTCCGGTAAGCATGGCGAAGAAGGTGAATCCGATAGCTATGAGGACTATGGCCTGCCGGGCTCCGGGCAGACCAAGACTGTGCATGCCGAGGTCCATGATCTGCGCATGGCTGACGCCGCGGTTCTTGAGGTGGAAGAAGAGCTGAATGAGTCCCAGCACAATGACCACCGAGGCCATCACGCGGGGCACCAGCCATGCTTCCCATACCGCGAAGCCGAGTGAGCCGGCAAAGAAAGCCATCCCTCCGCCAACCAGCAACAGGATGGGTAGATTGCGGACATGCAGGAACGCTTCAAGGAGCGAGGCTCGTGGTGCTGCGTTCGAGGCGGTGGGTCCGGTGGCGCCCTGGGGGACCGGCTGACTGCTGTCTGGTTGCTGCATCTTTGCTGTCCTTGCAAAGAAGACCGCAATTGCGATTCCAATCACGAAGAGGGCGATGGTGATAGGCCGCGTTACGACGCCAAGGGGTCCGAACAGACTCATACCCGTCAGGAAGTTGACCTCGATGATGCGTCCAAGGATGATTCCAAGGATCAGCGGCGGTCGAGGCCATTGGAACAGTTTCATGATGATTCCGATGCCCATGAAGACGGCCATGAGCGGCAGTGCCAGCCAACTCGTCATCGTAAGGACGCCGGAGAGGAGCGTGATGGGGATGATCACTCCTCCAACGAGCGGGTAGGGAACCCGTGTGAGCTTCGCAAGTTGACCGGTGGCAACCATACCCAGCATGGTCACCATAAAGTTTCCAATCGCCAATGTGACTACGAGGAGGATGACGACGTCCGCGTCCCTGCCGAGCAATTGAGGACCGGGTGTCAGGTCCAGCTGAATCATCGCTACGAGTACGAGCGTCCAAGCGAGGCCGCCGGGCACTCCAAGAGTTAGAGTGGGGACGGCTTGGCCTGCTTCCTTGGAGTTCTGGGCCGATTCTGCGAACAGGACGCCATCCAGCGAGCCCTTGCCGAACTGGCTCTTGTCTCTCGACCAAAAGATGCCGAAGGCGTACGCCAGCCAGTCGATAACGGCTGCGCCAACACCCGGTATCGCTCCCATGACCACGCCGAAAACGGACTGGCGAATCATAATGGGCCATCGTTTCAAGCCATCTCGGGCTCCGCGCCAGACTTCACGGTTGTTGATGACGGCATCAGGTGGGGAGACGGGGCGGCGCGCGATGGCGAGGTCGACCATCTCCGGTAGCGCGAAGAAACCAAGCGTAACGGCGATGATGGGGAGTCCGTTGGAGATCTCCAGTTGCTGGAAGATGAAGCGGGTGTCTCCGAAGAAAGCCTGCCCCACCGTTCCGAAGAGCACCCCAAGCATACCGGAGGCAAGCCCCTTGACCATGGCGCCCGCACTCAGAGCAGAAACCATGGCGATGCCGAAGAAGGCAACAGCTGCTACTTCGGCGGGGGTGAACTTGAGGATGACCGGTTTGATGATGGGCACCAGCATCGCAAGAACGACGGCGCCGATCAGGCCGCCCAAGGCAGAGACTGCGTAGATCGCTCCGAGCGTATGGGCTGCTCTGCCCTTTCGTGCAAGTTGGTGGCCTTCCAGGAACGTGACTTGTGTAGCGGCAGCGGGCTGGCCCAGCAGCACCGCAGGAATCGAGTCCAACGTGTTGTTGACCCCCGTCATCGATGCAAGCATGACGATGCCGATGGCGCGTTGCTCACCGTAGAAGGCCTGAGTGATGAAAGGGATGGAGAGGGCCATGATGATGATGCCGGAGGCGCCAGGCACCATGCCTGTCACACCGGCTATCAGGACAGCAGCAAACACTGCAATCCAATAGACAGGGGTTGTGAGGTTCGCCAGAGCCTGGCCAACTTCCGAGAGGATCTCTGCCAAGGGGCTGCTCCTAGCTTGCATTTGGGCAGCAATACCGCCCCGTTGGAATCTCGTCGAAAACCAGCAGGGCGGGTATGCTGCTCAAATGCCTTAGCGTCCTTTGTCGGGGACGCCGGGCAAATGTGATCCTGTTGCTACCTCACGTACTTGTCAAACACCTCTTGGGCAATCTCGTCCAGCGCGCCCTTGTTCGCGAGGTACGCCTCGGTCGTGTTCCTCAGCACCTCTTGTGCAACGTCACCGTGCTCGAAGGTTGTCTTGATCCGCGTGGAGATCTGTAGACCCTGCTCGAACTCGGGGTTCGCCACCGCATCCGCAAGCGCCTTCCGGAGTACGGCCGTCACGTTGTCCGGGATGCCCGGCGGGCCGATGATGTTCTTCGCAGCGTAGATCTGCGGCCCTCTCATGGCGACGTACAGCTCTTTCTGGGCGTCGTCCAGGTAGGCGTCGTGCACGTTCGGGCAGTGGAAATCCACCTGCCCGTTGTGCCCGAGGTCGAAGTTGGGCATCGACAGATCAGCGAACGGAGCGATGAAGCCGCTTGGGAGCCAGTCTGGCCGTGTGCGAGGCAACTGGTCCCAGAGGGTGCCGGATGTCCAAGTGTTCAAGACCCCCTGCTCGAGGAACAGGTACTGCTCGTTTGAGCCGGGGGCGTTGACGTTCTTGATCTCCAGCGGGATGTTGAATTCGTCAGCCAACCAGCCGTTCACAACATTGCCACCGAGCTTGTCCCAGGTCGGTACGATGGTCCCCATGGTGAGTGTCGGTGCACTGATGCCCCATGCGGAGTCGAAGCAGTCGAGGTCTGGTGTCTGCGAAGCGAGACGGACCCACATGCCCTCATTGCCGGACGTGACACCGATCATGGTCACTTCACGCATGTCGAACTCGGCGCCGGTTTCCTGCATGTCGAAGATGCCGGGTGTCGCTTCTACGGCGAGCGTGAGTCCGTTGGGCTCGGAGTTCCACACGAAGTTACGCTGCACGACGACCGGAGTCCTGTTGGTGACGACGATACGCGGGTTGCCCGGTATGTACTTAGGCCATTCGCGCGACATGAACCGCGCTTGGGCGTCCGTTCCGCCGCCGGGGTTGAAGCCAACCATCAAGCGCATCGTCTTACCACTGAAGTACCCTTCAGCGTCGAAGCCAGGGTCCGGAGGGCGCGGCGTGGGCGTCGCAGTCGGCACTTGAGTGGGAGTAGCCGGAGGGGGTGTAACGCCAGGTGGCAATGGAGTCGGTGTTGCCCTCTCCTCCATCATCGCCGTGGGTGTCGGCTCCGCTGCCATCGCTGTTGGCGTGGGCGTTGCGGCCGGAGGCGGCGTGGGCGTCGGGTCATCGCCGCCACAGGCGGCAACCACTAAGGTGAGCATCAGGCCCAAGGCCGTGATGACTCCAATCTTACCGGACATCTTCACCATCCCAAACCTCCTGTGTACGTTGCAAATGACGAAACCCAGACGAAGCCCACTCACCACGAGCAGGCAGCCTAAGGCCCAACACGTCTGGCCGGGCGAGTTTAGCACTCCACTGCCCTCGATGCAATATCTCGATGGCCTACCTATTCGCCGTTGAGAGGCCCTTTACTCCGTTGAGAGGCCCCTTACTATTGTGCTATGCATTGTAGCCATCATGCCAAGGAATCCCTCGGTGAAGTCCTTCGACAGCATCCCACTGCACTAGCCGAACGATTCAACACGAGCAGCAAACCTCAGGGTATCGGTGTGTCCGAAGGGACAGGAGTAGGCGCCAGGCAGACAGGACCCGCCGGCGTTGTCGCGGTAGTACTGACCCATGAGGCGTTATCCTGGTCCGAGTCGTAGTACCCTCTTTGTCCAATAATGTGACGCATTTCAAATGTGTATTCCGTACCGCAGACGAGTGAATCAAAGGGTTTTTCCTTGCTACCATAAAGGAAATTCGTTTCATACCAATCATCAATTATAGTGGGTGCCCGGTATCTGACCTCATACCTTGTTATGTTATGTTTGGGAGCATGGGGTTTCCAAGTTAGCTTAATTCTCTGAGGACCCAGTGCTTCGGCCTCGAATTCATCTATAGCCGGAACTGCAGCCGGCGTAGGGGTAGGTTAGGGCGGATAGATGATAGTGGTAATGGTTTCAGTAATGGGCACTTCTCCCTCATAAGTGACGCTAAATTCAATTTGTGAAAAGTCAGAAAAATGTTCGTAAGGCAATTCCAAGAAGAAGGCTTCCACGAAGAAGGCAATCAGAGCTCCAGAGATTGAAGGAAATTAATGTGGTCTGTTCGACTCGTATTGAAGCGAATCGTAGCTGTTTTCAGACCTTCGAAAGGCGGCGGCGTACTTGCAAACCCGACTTGCTCTTCGTTGTTGAAGAGAAAAACTGATGGTGTGGACTGGGGCGATGGTCCAGGAGTAATGAGATGGAAATGGCCTTCAAGATACTCTAACAAAGTAAGTCGCTGTGCCAAATTTCCTTCCGTACAACCCGGATCTATCTGCCATGAGATTCGCTCTGCCGATAGGTCGAAAGTGAAATTAGATGGCGCCGAAGGGAGGTCGCACGCTATGAATAGGGGGTTACTCAAAGCATGGTCGGCGTCGGCCATGGTGATAGGAATTCCAAATACCACAACGCCGTCAAAGTACATATCTGCTATCTCCTGCTTAGTGACATCGGGTGCACACAGGAGGTAGAGCGCAATTCGAAAGGAATCTTCGGCAATCGCAATAGGTGAATGCGCGTGAAGTAAGTCAAGCCAGGCATCCCAGAAGAAGTCCTCTTCACACTCTTCCTCGGTGGCGTACTGGTGGAATTGGAAGTCTGCAAGATATTTGTTTCGTCCATTCCATGCTTTATCCTGAACGCTATTTGAATCGCTGCCTTCGAATTTTTGAAGACTTGCGTACGCAATGTCATGCCTTCTACACCCTGGTACGATTAAGTCAGGAGATTTGGTGCACTCGTCGTAAGTGCCACCGAGCCAAGTGAAGTCGGAGTCTATAAGGTCTTTCAGATAATCTGTGTTTAGCTCATTCTGCCACCAAGAAACTGGAGGGGTAAACGTGATACAGTTTAGGATTTCTAGCTTCTCATCCAGGCTGGTGGGTGGTGTTGAACTCTCGGGCAAGCAGTTCAGTGCCCCAGTTGGAACGATTTCGATGGTGAGGTCCTGACTTACCATTGAACCGTCGCTATTATCCGTCACCTGCCAAGCGGCGGTGTAGGTGTCGAGGACGACGGGAACACCACTAACAGTCATTGTGGAATCGTCGAAAGTGAGTTCAGCCGGTAGGTTCTCCTCCTCCAAGGTGTAGGTGTAGTCTCCGCTGCCTCCGGTTGCGGCAGGCAGGGTGAATGAGGGTATCAGCTCGTTTATGGGGAATGTCCGGTCACCTATCTCGTCGAGCGTAAGGGGTGCATTGACGGTGATAGTGAAGTCATGGCTGACTTCTGCTCCGTCACTGTCCTCAACCTTCCAGAAAAGGTCGTAAGTCCCCTCCGCAGCCGGTGTTCCAGCTACGTGCGGGGCGCCATGAGCATATGACAGTGAGAGGTCCTCGGGTAATTGGCCTATGGTATAGGTATAGCTTCCGCTACCTCCTCTCGCCACTGTCAACGGGAAGGAAGTTTGTTCACCGAGCGTAAGAATGCGGTTACCTGGGTCATCCAGAGTAAGGGGGCCATTGACGGTTATAGTTACTGGACGACGCTTGTTCCAGCGCCGTAATCGAACACCTTCCAGAGGACGGAGTATGTTCCTATCTCGCTTGGTGTCCCTCTTACTTCCCTGTTGTCGTAGTCAAGGCTGAGGCCAGCCGGCAAGGTGTCCAAGTGGGAATAGATGTAGTCTCCGCTGCCTCCGGTTGCTGCAGGCAGCGTGAACGGAGTGATCTGCTGGTCTACGAGGAATGTCCGGTCACTGGGGTCGGCAAGAGTAAGGGGTTCATTGACGGTGATAGTGAAGTCATGGCTGACTTCTGCTCCGTCACTGTCCTC
>DAOUHT010000130.1:0-15897 GCA_034428375.1 Dehalococcoidia bacterium
TCATCCTCTACACCCAGCAGGATTTCGTTGCTGAGGTGGACCGCATCACCGGCGGCGCGAAGCTGGACGTGGTCTACGACTCCGTGGGCAAAGACACCTTCGACGGCAGCCTGGACTGCCTCGCGCCACGCGGCTACCTCGTGCTCTTCGGACAGTCGAGCGGACGCGTGCCGCCGGTCGACCCACAGATACTCAACGCGAAGGGGTCGCTCTTCCTGACGCGCCCTACCCTCGCCAGCTACGCGCTGACACGCGAGGAGATCGATTGGCGCGCGAGCGACATCTTCGGTTGGGTCGCCGAGGGCTCGCTCAACGTCCGTGTCGGCGCTTCGTTCGCGCTGGCGGACGCAGCCGAGGCGCACCGGCAGCTGGAAGGCCGCCTCACGACAGGCAAGGTGCTGCTGATCCCCTAGGGCGGTCCGCCCCGTCGGGCCCAGACTGTAACGGCGCAGCCCTGCCTGGTGTAGGGGCGTCTCTTGTGGGCGCCCTGTACGGGGGAATCTCGCCACATTAGCGAACCCCGCGCGTCAGCGCGCAACATCACCTCGGTGAATGCCTCGTACTGAGAACCGTCACGGCCTCTGCGACGTAAAATGTAATTGAGGGCCCACAGAGCCAAGGGGGTGAATGATGGGAGGTTTGAGGGAGAGCATCCGTAAGTACCGTGGGCGGCTCATCGTCGCCGCCGTGATCGTGGCGATACCCGTGCTTGCCCTTGCGTGGTGGCTCGGCTCGCCCCTCTTCATCAACAAGACGGTCGATGAAGAGTTTCCGTACAGCGTGGGCGCCGTGGTGCCGGAAGGCATGACGCGTGCCCAGGTGGACCAGACCATGGAGACGATGGCCTCGATGGAGGAAGTGGTGTCGGAGGCGATGCCTGAGGCAGCACCCAGGGGTGCAGACGAAGTGATGGCGTCGCTCATGGAAACCATGACACCTGAGATGATGGCCGACGCGATCGAAGGCATGTCCCCCGAGATGCTGGCTGGGGTTGCCGAGACGATGGCCGAAGCGGTCCCGGGGATGACGCCTGAGATGATGGCTGAGGCGGTGGAAAGCATGACGCCGGAGATGATGACCGCCGTTATGCAGACGATGACGCCTGAGATGATGACCGCCGTTATGCAGACGATGACGCCTGAGATGATGGAGCAGATGGCCACCATGATGCCGGAGATGATGGCGCCGGCTGGGCCTGTAGCCGTCAAGCAGGGCATGTTCCGCGACGCTGACAGCTTCCATAAGGGCGAAGGCTCCGCGACCCTGTACACACTACCGGACGGCTCGAACGTGCTGCGCCTCGAGGACTTCCGCGTGACCAACGGACCCGACCTGCGCGTGATCCTCGCCAGCCACCCCGACCCGATGAGCCGCGGCAACGTCCACAGTGGGGAATACGTGGAGCTGGGCAAGCTCAAGGGCAACATCGGCAATCAGAATTACACGTTGCCTGACGGCCTGTCGCCGGACGACTACAACTCCGTCATCATCTACTGCAAGCCGTTCCAGGTCTTGTTCAGCGTGGCTCCGCTGTCTGAGGGATGAGAAGGCCCGTAGTTCCTGCCCTACCCCTCACATGACATGAGGCCCTTACGCGGTTGCCGCTGCCGCCGTTACGCTGGGTGCATAGACGCGATGACCATGCACCCAGCCCACGGAACAAGCACTGGCACCATCGTGGCACCATCGCTGCACCGCTACTCCCCGTTCCATCCCCATCCGGGCCCCGTTTCAGCCCCGATCTGGCCCCGTCGGAACACCGGCCCCCCGAGTGGATGGGTCCAAATGGTGCCGCATGGTGCCATTTTCGAGGCGATCGACCTCCATCGTTCCCGCGCTTCAGCGGGCGCGGACAGTAGGGACCTCGCCTTTGGCCCCTGCTTCCGGCGCAGGGAACCCTGCTAGACTGCGCCACACGTCACACGAGGGGGGAATGCGCCATGTTCCACGGCAACAAGGTCATAGACGTTCACGGCCACCATTCAACGCCGGCGCAGTTCCGCGCGTACGCCTACAACATGATCGCGCTGCGCACACCGGTCGGCAGCTCGCTCCAGATACCGGAGAAGGCGATGGAGGAAGCGCAGGCGCGCCACCTCGCCATGATGGACGAGCGCAATGTGGAGGTGCAATTCATCTCGCCTCGCCCTGTCGCGATGATGCACTGGGAGATGCCGCACATCGTCGAGCACTGGACGCAGGTGACGAACGACGTCATCCACCAGACGTGCGAGATGTACCCGGACCGGTTCGTCGGCGTCGCCCAGTTGCCGCAGGTTGGCGTGGACTACGCCAACGACACGAGCGGCTGCGTTGCCGAGTTCGAGCGTTCGGTGAGCGAACTCGGGTTCGTCGCTGCAACGGTCAACCCAGACCCCGGCGGAGACCGGCGCGCGCCGGGCATGAACGACTCGTACTGGTTTCCCATCTACCAGAAGTCATCAGAGCTGCGGGCGCCCCTCATCGTGCACGCCTCCATCTCGCGCGACCCGCGCCTCACCATCATCCCTCACAGCTACCAGTACAACTTCATGACGGAGCAGGCCCTCGCCACGCAACTGCTGGAGCAGAGCGACGTGTTCGACCGCTTCCCCGACCTCAAGGTGCTCGTCTGCCACTGCGGCGGTGCTCTCAGCCGGTTCATCCCGCGCGCGCAGTCGTCCGGGATCGCCGGCGGGGGTCAGGTGGGCATCGGCAACACGGGTATGCCTGCGCACGAGGACGAACAGCGTACCTGGGCCAACAACCTCTTCTTCGACACCTGCGCCTACGACAAGGACTACCTCGCTACGGCGATGAAGCACAAGGGCATCGATCAGATGTGCTTCGGCACCGAGTCGCCCGGCAGCGGCACCGGCGTCCTCAACCCCGACACCGGACGACCCGCCGACGACATGCTGCCGGTCATCGACTCCATCGACTTCCTGTCGGACGACGACAAGCGCAAGCTCGTCCACGACAACGCCCTCAGGGTCTTCCCCCTGTTCAAGGGTTAGGCGTGACAGGTTTCAGGGTCATCGGTCACCCGGCAGGCAGGACCGAGGGGCCGGACAAGACAACGGGCAGCGCACTCTATGCGTTCGACGTATACCCGCCGGGTACGCTCTGGGCCAAGGCCCTGCGTAGCCCCTATCCCGCCGCCCGCATCACGGCCATCGACGTCTCCCAGGCTGAGGCACTCCCCGGCGTCCGCGCCGTGCTGACCGGGGCCAACGTTACAGGCCTGTTGCAGGGACGCCAGGTGCGCGACGTACCGCTGCTGGCCCAGGACATCGTCCGTTTCGCAGGCGAGAAGGTCGCAGTCGTCGCCGCCGACGACGAGGAAACAGCCCAGCGCGCCGCCGCGATGATCGCCGTGGAGTACGAAGAGATGACGCCGCTGCTGGACGCGCAGGAAGCGGCGTGCGCGGACGCACGCCTCATCCACCCGGACATGGGCGCGTACGAGGGGTTCCGCCGCCCGCCCGCGCAGCCGTCCAACGTGTTCTTCAGTGCGACGTTCGGCATCGGCGATGTGGAAGCCGGGTTCGCCGAGGCGGACCTCGTCTTCGAGGATGAATACCAGTGCGCCAGAACCCACCCGGCATTCTTCGAACCACGCTGCTGCGTCGTCTCGATCGAAAGCGACGGACGCGCGCACGTGTGGTCGTCCAACAAGACCCCGTTCGGCCTCAGGCAGGCGCTCGCCCTCGCGGTGGGAGTCGATGAGGAAACCTTCGTCGTTCACCCCGTTCACGTGGGCGGCGACTTCGGGTCGAAGACCGCGCCGTTCGACGAACCACTGGCTTACCTGCTTTCCGTCAGGACAGGTCGTCCAGTGAAGATGGTCATGGACCAGGTGGAAGAGCTCGGCGCGGGCAATCCGAAGCACGCCGCCGTTATGCGCGTGAAGACCGGCGTCACGCGCGACGGGCACATCACGGCCCATCTCCAGGAGATGTACTTCGACAGCGGCGCCTACGCCGGGCTGATGCCTCTCGGCGCGCTGGCTGGCGTCGACCGTATCGCGGCCAACTGGCACATCCCGAACGCCCGCTTCAATCAGCATCACGTCTACACGAACAACCTGCCGGGCGGCTACATGCGCGGCCCCGGCGAAGTGCAGGGCTCCTTCGCGATGGAGTCGCACCTGGACGAAGTCGCGCGGCGTCTGGACATGGACCCGCTGGAGTTCCGCCTGAAGAACATCCTGCGAGAGGGACAGCGCACACCGATGAACGAACTCTTCGGCGAGGTGCGCGCTGAAGAGACGCTGCGCGCAGCTATCGAGAAGAGCGGCTACGGCGGACCGAAGCGGCCAAGCGTCGGCAGGGGCATCGCGATGTGCGCCCGCCCGGCAGGCGGCGGCGAGTCCTACGCGGAGGTGGTGCTCAATTCCGACGCGTCAGTCGTCGTGCGAACACCGATCTTCGAACCCGGCACAGGGGCATACACGATGTTCGCCCAGGTCGCTGCCGAGGTGCTGGGCGTGGATGTCGCCAGCGTGGACGTGCAGGTGTGGGACACCGACGCCGTCCCCTTCGACTCCGGCGTCGCAGGCAGCCGCACCACACGCATGGCCATCCCAGCCGTGCACGAGGCGGCAGAGGCTGCACTGGACGAACTGCTGCAGGCTACCGCATCACAGACCGGGTGGCCTGTCGATGAGATGACCAGCGAGGATGGGCAGGTATGGCACGGCGGAGCCGAGTCAGTATCGTGGGCGAGCGTCATCGAGACTGCGGGAGGCCCCATCAGCGGCAGAGGGCATTCGCAAGTCATCGGCCAACCGGAGCACACGGCCTTCGCGGCACAGGTGGCAGAGGTGGAGGTGGACGAAGAGACCGGCCATGTGAAGATCCTGCGATTCACGAGCGCCCACGACGTGGGCACCATCATCAACCCCATCGCGCACCAGGGCCAGATCAACGGCGCGGTCGTGATGGGCTTCGGCTACGCGCTGCAGGAAGAGCTCCTGACAGACAACGGCAGAGTCACGACGCTCTCGCTGGCCGATTTCAAGCTGCCGAACGTGGCCGACCTCCCTACCCTGGAGACGGCGCTCGTCATGTCGACCGCCGGGGCTGCTCCGTACAACGCCAAGGCCATCGGCGAGGTGCCGCTGCTCGCGGTCGCGCCCGCCATCGCCAACGCGGTCCGCGACGCTACGAGCCTTCGCATCACGAGCCTGCCGCTGACGGCGGAACGTGTGCTGGCGGCGCTCAGGGAGCGGGACGCCTAGCCCACTTCGTCCCCCTGGGCGAGCACCATGATGAGCGCCGAGATGTCGCTCTCGCCCAATCCGCGAGCCATCCCCTCGTCGAACAAGGCTCGCGTCCGCTGCACGAGCGGCAGCGGCACGTCGAGGTCGGCCGCGGCATCCTCCACGAGCCCGAGGTCCTTGGCGAGCAGCCGCACCGGCGCCAGCGAGCCGTAGTCGCCGGAGAGCAGCATCGGTCCGTTGCGTGTCAGCATGTTGCTCGCGCCCCAGGAGGTCGACAGCACGTCGAGCAACTGCTGCCCGTCCGCCCCCGCTGACGTGCCGAACAGGAATGCTTCACACGCCGCCATCGTGTGGATGCCCACGAGCAGTTGGTTCGTGAGCTTGACGACACTGCCCTGCCCCACGGGCCCCACGAGGTTCAGGCTCGCGCCCATCGCTTGGAGTACCGGGCCTGCGGACTCGAAGTGCTGCGCGTCGCCGCCCGCCATGATGGTCAGCGTACCGCTCTCCGCGCGCTCCACGCCCCCGGAGACCGGAGCGTCGAGGTAGCCTGCGCCCCGCGCCGCTGCCGCTTCGCCCACCCGCACCGCGAGCGACGGCGCGATCGTGCTGTGCTCGATGAGGACCTGCCCTGCCCGCGCATGTGCCGCGAGTCCGTCTGCGCCGAGGTAGACCGCCTCCGATGTCGCGACGTCCGGCAGGCACGTGCAGACGACATCCGCGCGCTCGGCCATGTCGGCAAGCGAAGCTGCTTCCTCCCCACCCGCCTCGACGAGCGCCTCGACCGGTGGCCGCGAACGAGACTGCACCAGCACGGAGAATCCGGCGCTGAGCAGGTTCAGCGCCATGGGTTTCCCCATGCGTCCCAGCCCTACGAATCCGACGGTCGTGGCCATGGATTGAGGATACGTCAACAGCGACACCTGCGCTTTGACACGCTCTGTTCGCTCCCTTACAGTTACTCCCGCGTAACGCTCAGGAGGGACCACGTATGGCAACCGCGCCGGCACAGGCACAGCAGCAGTCCTACATCCGCAGGCCGCAGTTCTACGACAAGTGGATGGAAGCGCAGGGCATCCCCATCTACCGCGACTACTACATCGAAGACGGACGCACCGTTGAGCTCGGCTACTGGAAGGAACGAGGCCACAACGCCGCGTTCCTGCAGCTCGCAGGCCAGGAAGGCGTCTCCGAGGCGCGTATCACCGAGGTCCCCGCAGGCGGTTCCGTTCCGCCGTTCAAGATGACGTTGGAAGACGTCGTCTACGTGCTCAGCGGGCGCGGCGTCACCACGATCTGGAAGGACGGCGGCGAGAAGCACTCGTTCGAGTGGACCGACCACGCGATGTTCCGCATCCCCGGTAACTACTGGGTGGAGTACGCGAGCATGTCCGGCGGCCAGCCCGCGCGGCTGCTGCACTACAACAACATGCCCATAGCGATGTCCGCGGCCAAGGACGCGAACATCTTCTTCAACACGCCGCTCCAGCCGCAGGAAGAGCTGGCGTCCTCCGACGAGTTCTACTCCGACGCCGTCGTCGTGGACAACGACCCGTCCGGGCGCGGCGCGGTGCGTCAGTACTGGGTGGGCAACTTCTTCCCGGACATGCGCGCGTGGGACAGGCTCGTCCCGTTCAAGGGACGCGGCGCGGGCGGCACGACCGTGTTCGTGCAGTACCCGGGCTCCGAGCTGACGGCGCACATGTCCGTCTTCCCGGCGAAGACGTACAAGAAGGGCCACCGCCACGGCCCTGCCTACGTCATCGTCATCCCAGCGGGCGAAGGCTTCTCCGTCATGTGGCCGGAGGGACAGGACAAAGTGTTCATCCCCTGGCACGAGGGCAGCATCTTCGTGCCGCCGAACCGCTGGTTCCACCAGCACTTCAACGTGGGCGAGCAGCCGGGGCGCTACCTTGCGTTCCATCCCCTGCCCCAGTTCACGGGTTTCGTGGACGAGAACGCCGATCGTTCTGCCGACCAGTACGAGTACCACCAGGAAGCACCGGAGATCCGAGAGCGATTCGAATCTGAACTGGGCAAGCGAGGGCTGAAGAGCGAGATGCCCCCCGAGTGCTACACGGACCCCAACTACAAGTTCGAGAACGAGAAGGACTGACCCGAAAGGGCACCAGAGAATCGTCGAGAGGGGCCGGTACACCGGCCCCTCTCTCTTTGTGTACGGAGGCACACCATGACAGACGAGATTACGTTCGAATCAGTCACGCCAGCCCATCCGGACGCGGAAGCGCTGATGGCGATGCTCGATGCGGAAATGAACGAGGTCTACTGGGACGTGCTCGAAGATCCAACCAGCATGAGCGCGGAACTAAGGGCAACCTTCAACGGAACATTGAGCCCGGAGTTGAAAGCAGCATTCAACGGCGTCTTCCTCGTCGCGCGGCGCAACGGCGTTCCGGTGGCCTGTGGTGGAGTGCTGTTCCTCGACGGCACGACCGGCGAGGTGCGCCGCATCTACGCCCTGCCCGAGGAACGGGGCTCCGGGGTTGCACAGGGGCTCATGTCTGCTCTGGAAGACGCAGCGGCTGAGCGTGGGACCCGGTTGCTTCTTTTGGAGACAGGCGACCGCCAACCCAGAGCGATGCGCTTCTACGAGGCGCTCGGGTACCGGCACATACCGCCGTTTGGCGAACATATCGGCAAGCCGTGGTCGGTGTGCTACGAAAAACGCATCGTGCCTGCGGGCATCACGTTCGAAGAGGCATCGCCGGACACACCGGAGGTCGCGGAACTCCTCGCCGATTATGAAGCGGAGTTCCTGTCATTCAACACACGCGAGGAAACGGGCTGGCGCGGCGAAGCAGCTCACCAGGGTTTGGCCATGCTGCTCGCCCGCCGTGATGGCAGGCCGGTCGGTTGCGGCGGCATACGGATGGAGGACGTTGCAACCGCCGAACTCAAACGGATGTACGTCATTCCGGATGAGCGCGGACGGGGCATCGCTACGGAACTCGTGGCCAGGTTGGAGCGCATGGCCGTGGAGCGTGGCGCCACGCGGATGGTGCTCGACACCACGCCACGCATGGAGAGCGCCGTCCGCCTCTATGAGCGGCTGGGGTACGTTCGTACGCAACCGCTTCTGCGGCACAACTCCGGAGCAGGGATGCCTGCTCTCATCTACTACGAGAAGCGCCTTGTCTAGTCGCGACGTACAGGCCTCACCAGCGGCTCGATGCAGTGTCCTTTATGGCGTCGGGCATGCGGTAGCTGATGCCGATGTCGTCGTATACCGAGCGTTGCAGCATCCCGGCGAAATTGGTGAGGGAATGCGGCTCGGCGCCGGGCACGATCTTCGAGCGGATGATCTGGAGCCTCCGTTGTGCTCGCACCAGCCTCAGCACGCCGAAGGTGGACTGTCTCGGGAACTTGAAGGCGTCAGCCAGTTCATTCCCTATCAATGCCCGGGATGTTCGGAGCAGGACGGCCAGCAGTTTCTCCCGTTTGGCAGGATCCGTAACGCTGAGAAGCTCAGGCACGGTGTTGATGTAGCCGTGCGCGACCTCCATGGCCTTCGCTCCGGGCGGCACTTCGCACAGTTGGGCAACCCTCCGGAGATGCACCGCCTCCTCTTCGTTGTGGTACAGCAACCTCTCCGGCACACCGAGCAGCCACGTCACATAGCGCCAGATGTGCATGAACCCGTCGCGCTCCTCATCGGTCAGGCGCAGTCCCAACCTGCGTACTGCTTCCAGGTTGATGGCCGAGAACCCGGTGGAGGCCAGCGCCATGTGCGCCATGTGGAGCGGCAGTCCTTCAGCGGGAACGTCCCATTCATCCGAATTGAGCAGCAAGCGCCGGACCTGCGCGTGGATCAGGCGTATGCGGACGGTCAGCTTCCAGCCGTCGCCGTACCTATCAAGTCCACCCGGCAACGTGATGTCCACGAGGTGCCGGGTGTTCTGCTTGACCCTGCGGAGATTGCCCGCCGTTCGTCCCGTGATATAGAAGGCCTTGGCCAACCCTTCGGACAGCCCTGTGATGAGCGAAGCCAGCACCAGCCCTACGAAGAAGAGGTCCGAGTGTTTGTGGAAGGCGCGTGCGCCGACAAGGGCCTTGTCAGGATCGAACTCGAACGGGGGAGGAGCTTCCACCGCACTGAAAAAAGCCTTCAGGGCGTTCGGGGCGTCCCGCATACCCTCGTCGTCACGGTCCATAGCCGCAGTGAGCAAGCGATGCCGCGTCGCCTGATCGACGTCGGCCAGGGATTCGATGGCTGCGTCTGCCGGCGGGTCCGCGATGAACGTGTGCTCGATGTAGACGTCAGCGAGGTCAGGGTCTACTGCGCGGGCTCGTTCGTATCCAGCGATGTATGACGTGGGGGGATGTATCACGCTAACCAACCGTTGCCTCCTTGCCCGGGCTAGTCGCGGATGTCCTGCAGGAACATGGAGGTAGGCATCTCGTGGCCAAGGCCCATCTCGCGCGCCTTTTCATAGACCACCTTCCCGACCGCGGCGAATTGCAGGCCCTGGTTGCCGCCGTTCAGGTAGAGCGTGATGTCGTCCCGTGACGTGCGCCCGTCCACGACGCCGTTCACGAGATCGGTGAACGACGGCAGCTCGGAACCGGAGCCGAACTGCTGCATCCGCCGTCCGGCGGGCGGCAGACGTTTCATCTCCTCCTCGTTCCCGGCGACGAACGCCACAGGGCTGTGGCCGCGTCCGTACTGGATGCGCGGGTCTTCCTGCAGCCTCGCGCCGCCGATGCCCTGTCGGATGATGACGTTTGCCTTGTCGAATACAACCTCGTCGAGTTCGTAACCGCCCAGGTTGGTCACGTGCATCCCCGGCTCCAGCCACTCGCCGTTGAACACGGGGCGCATCGCGTCCGTGCAGGTGGAGACGATGTCGGCGCCGCGCACGGCGGACTCGGGGTCGTCGACCGGCTCGATGTCGATGTCGAGCAGGTCCATCATCTCGGCGGCGTACGCCTCACGGTTGCGCTTGGTGGGGCTGTAGACGCGTACCTTCTCGATGGGACGCTCGTTGCAGAACGCCTTGAGGTAGGTCCGCGCCATGCCACCCGAGCCGAGCATGCCCACGATGCGTGAGTCCTCGCGTGACAGGTAGCGCGCGCCGAGTCCCCCACCTGCGCCGACGCGCATGTGCTGGAGTTCGCCGTCGTTGATGATGGCGAGCGGCTCGCCGTTGACCGTGCTGAACAGGAAGATGAGCCCGCAGTACGTGCCAGGCTCGACGCAGTACTTCTCCTCCGTCCAGTTGCCGTTCTCATCCTCCGGCCACGAGACGACGTCCGATTTCATCCGGATGGCGAACACGCCCAGGTCGCGGCTCGCGCCCTCCATCGTGCCCCAGCGGTAGTAGTCCTCCTCCCTGCCGGTAGGGACGTACATGTCGATGCGCGGCCGGTGGATCGCAGCGCCGTCGACCAGCCCGCGGAACGCGACGTCCTGCGAGTTGATGGCGTCGTCGATGGTGAGTATCTGCTGGACGGTCTGGTTGTCTATGAAAAGCATCGCTTGCGCTCCTTTGCGTTCGATCAGGGTCTCTTTCTACTCCGCTCCGCCGATTCTCACAAGTGCGCGGGCAGCATTTCGGATGCAAGACTCCCCCGCCTGCCTACAGGTTCGTTAGAATGGAGATAGCACCCCTGTCCATGGAGGCGGCATGACGACCCGGACCAGCGCTCCCCCCGACGAACTCTGCATCAACTCCATCCGCTTCCTCTCGATAGACGCAGTCCAGAAGGCGAACAGCGGACACCCCGGAGCGCCGATGGGCGCGGCCCCCATGGCCTATGCGCTCTGGGACAGGTTCCTCAAGCACAACCCCGCTGACACGTCCTGGCCCGACCGCGACCGTTTCGTGCTCTCCGCGGGGCACGCATCCATGCTCATCTACTCCCTGCTCCACCTCACCGGTTACCCGGTCACCCTCGACGACATCCGCGAGTTCCGGCAGTGGGAGAGCAGGACGCCCGGCCACCCGGAGTACGGGCTGACGCCTGGTGTCGAGGTGACAACCGGCCCGCTCGGCCAGGGGTTCGCGAACAGCGTTGGCATGGCCTACGCGGAACGCTTGCTCGCGGAGCGCTACAACCGCCCTGGGCACGAGATCATCAACCACTACGTCTACGGCATCTGCTCGGACGGCGATCTCATGGAAGGCGTGGCATCTGAGGCTGCGTCGTTCGCCGGCACACACAAACTCGGCAAGCTCATCTACCTCTACGACGACAACAACATCTCGATCGAGGGCAATACCGACGTCACGTTCCTGGAAGACGTGGGCGCGCGATTCAGCGCCTATGGCTGGCACGTCGTCGGCCCCATAGACGGGATGGACCTGCCTTCGGTCGAAGCCGCCTTGCGTGAAGCGCAGGCTGAACGTGAGCGCCCCAGCCTCATCGTGGCGCAGACGACGATCGGCTACGGCAGCCCGAACAAGGCGAACACAGGAGGCGTGCACGGTGCCCCGCTTGGCACGGACGAGGTCGCGCTTACCCGCGAGACGCTGGGATGGCCCTACGAGCCGTTCATCGTGCCCCAGGAAGCGCTCGACCACATGCGGCTCGCCCTGAAGCGCGGCGCCGATGCACAGATTGATTGGGAGCGTCGCCTGGCTGAGTACCGTGCCGTCTACCCTGCCGAGGCAGTGCAACTGGTGGCCGACCTCAACGGCGACCTGCCGGACGGCTGGGCCGACGCACTGGACAATCTCTTCACGAACGAGGAGAAACCACTGGCGACCCGCGAGGCCGGAGGCCGCGTAATGAACGCGATAGCGGAGCGCCTGCACACGCTCGTCGGCGGCTCTGCCGACCTGGCGCCGTCCAACAACACCATGCTCCGCGAGTACGTGAACGCGGAGGGCGAAAAGGTGACCCCGCACAACATGCATTTCGGCGTGCGGGAGCACGCGATGGGCTCCATCGCGGGAGGGATGGCGCTGCACGGCGGACTCATCCCCTACACCGGGACGTTCCTGATCTTCTCCGACTACATGCGCCCGCCGATGCGTCTTGCAGCGCTGATGGGTCAGCGCGTTATCTATGTGTTCACGCACGACTCCATCGGGCTCGGCGAGGACGGCCCTACACACCAGGCGGTGGAGCAGCTCATCGGGCTGCGCAGCGTGCCGAACATGGTCGTGCTGCGCCCGGCGGAGGCCACCGAAACAGCAGCGGCCTGGCGCGCCGCGATCGAGCGCAAGACCGGCCCGACCGTGCTCGTGTTCACACGCCAGGGCCTGCCCGTGCTGGACAGGAGCGTCTACCCCTCGGCTGACATGGTGCTCCGCGGAGCCTACGTGCTCTGGGAGTCCTCCACGAATCCGGAGACCATCCTCATCGGCACCGGCTCTGAGGTCCAGATAGCGCTCGATGCAGGTAAGGCGCTTGCCGAGAAGGGCATCGCGGCACGGGTCGTCTCGATGCCGTCGTGGGAGCTGTTCGACGCACAATCGAAGGAGTACCGCGACTCCGTGTTGCCGCCCTCCGTCACGGCGCGCGTGTCTGTCGAAGCGGGACGCACGATCGGATGGGAACGTTACGTGGGCATGGATGGCATAGCGATAGGCGTGGACACGTTCGGAGCGTCCGCTCCGTTCCAGCGCATCTACCAGGAATACGGCCTCACTGCTGAGCGGGTAGCCGAGGCAGCGGAATCACTCGTGCGCGATGGAGCGTAACATTATTGGCGCTTGCTCTATACTGCGCCCGGCTCTGATACGGAACGGCGGAAGCAACAGAAACGCATGACGCAACGAACGCAACAACCCACATCTCCCCTCGGCCCACATCAGCGGGCCGTGACGAATGCACTAACGCGACTCGCGCGCAGCAACGTCATGGCGCGCATCTGGGACAAGGACCACACGGTCTGGAACGACGCTCCGACGGAGATCACGGACCGGCTTGGCTGGCTGACCATCTCCCGCGACATGACGGAACACGTGAGCGACCTGCGCTCGTTTGCGGACGAGGTTCGCAAGGAAGGCATCCGGGACGTGGTACTGCTCGGAATGGGCGGTAGCAGCCTGGGGCCGGAAGTGCTGCGGCAGTGCATCGGCAGCGCACCGGGCTTCCCCGGCCTCACTGTGCTCGACTCCACCGTACCAGCGCGGGTTGGCACGGTAACCCGCTCCATCGACCCTGCCCGAGCGCTCTTCATCGTTTCCTCCAAGTCCGGCGGCACGATAGAGCCAAACTCGTTCTACAAGCACTTCCGCACCATCGTGGAGAGCGCGATTGGAATGAAGCGGGCGGGCAGTCGATTCGTCGCGATCACGGACCCAGGTACATCGCTGGAAACGCTTGGCGCTTCGCAGGGCTTCCGCCGCGTATTCGAGAACCCGCCAGACCTCGGCGGGCGCTACTCCGTCGGGTCGCTCTTCGGGCTCGTGCCCGCAGCGCTCTGCGGTATGGACTGCGGCAAGCTGTTGGACCGCATCTCACAGATGGCCGCGCGCTGCGAAGCAGGAGCCGGCGTCCGGAACAATCCCGGCGGCTGGCTCGGCGCTGCCATCGGCGGGCTGGCCCTGCAGGGACGCGACAAGCTCACGCTCGTGGCATCCCCGGAGGTCGCGAGTTTCGGACTCTGGGTCGAACAACTCATCGCGGAAAGCACCGGCAAGGATGGCAAGGGCATCGTCCCTGTCGTCAACGAACCGCTGCTCGAGACCGATGCGTACAGCGACGACCGCCTCTTCGTGCATGTGCGCCTCTCGGGCGGCGACAACGCCGCAGCGGACGTGGGATTGGAGCGCATCCGGGATGCGGGCCACCCGGTCATGACGCTCGAACTGGACGACGTGTACGACGTCGGTGCGGAATTCTTCCGATGGGAGATGGCAACGGCGGTCGCGGGGCACTTGCTCGGCATCCAACCTTTCGATCAACCCAACGTGCAGCAGGCGAAGGACGTCACGAGCCGCGTCCTGGAGACGTATGTGAACGAAGGCGCCTTGCCGGACGCGGATGAGGGTTCGGTAACCGGCCTGCTCGGGGAGGCAGCCGAGGGCGATTACCTCTCCATAATGGCGTACGTTGAGGAGACTGACGGCGTCACGAATGCCGTCAACATGCTCCGGCAGTACGCCATGCGCAAGCATCGCATCGCGACGACGCTGGGCTACGGTCCGCGCTTCCTCCACTCAACCGGCCAACTGCACAAGGGCGGGCCGAACACGGGCCTCTTTCTGCAGATGGCTGCCGATGTGCGCTCGGACATCCCCATACCAGGAGAGCGTTTCGGGTTCGGCACGCTCGCGGCAGCCCAAGCCATCGGCGACTACGAGGCGCTCAAAGAGACCGGGCGGCGGGTCGTCCGAATCAACCTGGGCAAGGATGCGGAGGCTGCGGTGCTGCGCCTGTTGGGAAGCCTCTAACCGACGACCCATGTCCAAGACAACCATCGTCATCTTCGGCGGTACCGGCGACCTTGCGCAGCGCAAGCTCATCCCTGCGCTCTACAACCTGCGCCGCAAGCGCCGCGTCAAGGACGAAGTCAACGTCGTCGGCTTCGCTCGCGCCCAGCATGACGACGACCACTACCGTGACCTGCTGCACGAGGGAGCCCGCGACCTCGGCGGGCTTGAGACGACTCCTGAGGAATGGGCGGAGTTCGCGCACTGTCTCCACTACGTCTGCGGAGACCTGGGTGACGCTGCGGCATTCGAGGAGCTGGGGCGCAAGCTCGCTGAGGTCGAAGGGACTGACGGCGCGAACCGTCTCTTCTACTTCGCCATCGCCCCTTCCTTGCACCGTCTGGCGGCGGAGGGTTTGCGCGACGCGGGGCTCACCACGGAGGACAGCGGATGGCGCCGGGTCATCATCGAGAAACCGTTCGGCAAGGATGAAGAGTCCGCGCGCGAGCTGAACCGCGCGTTGCACAACGTCTTCCGCGAGGACCAGACCTTCCGCATCGACCACTACCTTGGCAAGGAGACGGTGCAGAACCTGCTGGTGCTGCGCTTCGGCAATGCAATCTTCGAGCCGCTCTGGAACCGCAACTACGTGGACAACGTGCAGGTGACGGTGGCCGAGGCCGTGGACGTCGAAGGCCGCGCAGGCTACTACGACGCTTCCGGTGTCGTGCGCGACATGATCCAGAACCACCTCATGCAGCTGATGTGCCTCGTGGCGATGGAGCCGCCCGACTCGTTGGCCCCTGAATCGGTGCGTGACCGGAAGGGAGATCTGCTGCGTGCAGTGCGCCGGTGGAACCCGGAGGAGTTCCGTGAGCACGCCGTCCGTGCCCAGTACGAGGGTTACGTCGAAGAGCCGGGCGTCGCGCCGGGCTCGGTGACGCCAACCTACGCCGCGCTGCGCCTCTACGTGGACAACTGGCGCTGGCAGGGCGTCCCCTTCTACCTCCGTTCCGGCAAGGCGATGGAAGCCAAGGTTTCGGAGATCATCATCCAGTTCAAGAGCCCGCCTCTCTCCATGTTCGAACGCCTCGGCGGCAGCGGGTTTGCGCCGAACATCCTCTCCATCTGCGTCCAACCGGACGAGGGCATCCATCTCCAGATAGACAGCAAGGCGGTCGATGCCGGGTTCATCACCCATCCCGTGGACCTGAACTTCCACTACAAGGATGAGCTCCGGTTCGGACAGGAATTGCCCGAAGCCTACGAGCGGTTGCTGGAGGACGCGATGGAAGGGGATGCCAGCCTCTTCATCCGCGCCGACCAGATCGAGGAGGCGTGGAACATCGT
>DAOUHT010000131.1:0-14358 GCA_034428375.1 Dehalococcoidia bacterium
GAGGTGAAGCATGCTGACCCGCGAGGAGAACGACCTCCTGACTCAGGTTGGTCCGGGGACGCCCGGCGGCGCGCTCATACGCCGCTACTGGCAGCCCGTAGCGCTCAGCTCTGAGATTCCTCCGGGTAGCCCCCCTCTTCCTGTGCGCCTGCTCGGCGAAGACCTCGTACTCTTCCGCGATCAGTTCGACCGCATCGGCCTGCTTGGCATCCATTGCGCCCATCGTGCAGCCGACCTCAGCTACGCCCGGATAGAGGACGGAGGGTTGAGGTGCCTCTATCACGGCTGGCTCTACGACATCCACGGCAACTGTCTGGAGCAACCCGGCGAACCGGAAGGCAGCACTTTCAAGGACAAGGTGCAGCACCTGGCCTACCCGTTAGCTGAGCGTGGCGACCTGGTTTTCGCCTACATCGGTGGCGGCGAACCGCCGTCGTTGCCTCCCTACGAGGCGTTCGACGTGCCGTCTGGGCAGCGCTCCGTCTACAAGGTGTTCCAGGACTGCAACTATCTCCAGGGCAACGAAGGCAATATCGACCCCCAGCACCTCTCGTTCCTCCACCGCCTGAGCCGCTCGGGCGACCTCAATCAGACCCTGAACGCCCGGGTTACCGCGCCTCACCTCGAACTGGAGGACACGGACTTCGGCATCCGCATCTACGCGGTGCGGAAAGTGGACGAGGAGAACAGCTACGTAAGGGTCACGAATTTCGTCATGCCCAACCTGGCGGCGGTGGCGGGCGACGCCGAGGGGTACAGCATCAACTGGCACGTTCCCATCGACGACACGCACCATTGGCGCTACGGCATCCGGTTCAACCGTACGCAGCCCATACGTCCGCAGCAGAATGCCCGCTCCGAAGAGATCGGTGAAGACTTCCGCCTCATCCGCAACGAGTCGAACCGCTACCGGCAGGACCGCGAGTCTATGAAGAACAGGGAGTTCATCGGGATGGGGCAGAACTTCGTCGTCCACGATACGTGGGCCACCCAGGGCGAAGGCGCCATCCAGAACCGCACCACGGAGCACCTTGGATACACGGACATGGCCATCGCGGCGGCCAGACGGATGCTGCTGAAGGCTGTGCGCGACGTACAGGAGGGGCAGGACCCGGTCCACGTCATCCGTGACCCGGAGAAGCGTTCCGAGAACCTGGGCATCTACGTCCGGAACGATATCGTGCTCCCCTCTTCCGTCGACTGGCATCGCTACTGGGAGAACGACGCGGCCCGCGATCTGGCGACCAGCACCCACCGGTAAGTGTTCGGACCACCTGTGCTGAAAGGAGCACCTCGTGACGACATCAGAACCGACCGGGCCGATCTTCGACGGCCTGCAAGAGTACGTGGCCGCTTGCCAGGAGATCGATGACTACCACGTCATCGAGGGAGTCGACTGGGATGAAGAGCTCGGAGCGCTCGTCGAGGCCGTCGCCGAAACGATACCGAATGCCCCCATGCTCATCTTCGACAAGGTGAAGGGGTACCCGGAGGGCTACCGCCTAGTGTCGCTGGTCGGTGCGTCGTACAAACGGGCTGCGCTGGCGCTCGGGTTACCGGTCGACAAGAGCCGCGACGAACTGGCGGAGCTGGCCTCTCAGCGGCTGAGGGCGATCAAGCCTATCCCCCCGAATGAGGTTCCTGCCGGCCCCGTGATGGAGAACGTGATGGAGGGCGAGGAAGTCGACATCTGGCGCTTCCCCGTTCCCCGGTACCACGCCTCGGATGGCGGGCGCTACATCGGCACCGGCGACTCGCTCATCAACCAGGACCCCGAGAGCGGCTACGTCAACATGGGCACCTACCGGATGGAGGTTCACGACAAGAACACACTGGGACTCTGGATGAGCCCCGGCCAGCAGGGACGGCTTATCTGCAACAGCTACTGGGAGAAGGGCGAGGCCTGTCCGGTGGTCGCTACCTTCGGCACCGACCCGCTCACGTGGATGGCCTCCCACGGGCGCTCTCCCTGGGGAGAATCGGAGTTGGACCACGCCGGTGGCCTGCGCGGAAGGCCGGTCGACGTCATCAAGGGCCCCATCACCGGTCTGCCCATCCCTGCCCATGCGGAGATCGCCATCGAGGGTGAGGTACCTCCACCGTGGGAGGAGGCGCGGGATGAAGGCCCATTCGGTGAGTGGCCCGGCTACTACTCAGGCGGCACGCTCGGCACCGGCGAACCGCAGCCGGTCATCCGCGTGAAGGCGGTCTACTTCCGCAACAACCCCATCATCCTGAGCCAGGCCCCGATGTGGCCCGGCGCGCGACAGACCGGTCTTCCCATGGGCGCTGGCCGCGGCGGCGCGGCCGACCTTGCCCGCGCGGGTGTCTCGCACGTCGTGGCAGTGGGTACGCCTTTCGCGTACATGCGGGTTATCGCCATCAAGCAGCAGTACCCCGGTCATGCGAAGCAGGCCGCCATGGCCGCCGCGGCGAACACGCGCAACGGACGCTGGATCGTCGTGGTTGACGAGGACATCGATCCGGAGGACCTGAAAGAGGTGCTCTGGGCCATGACGACGCGCTGCGACCCGGAGACCGACATCGAGATCCTGAGAGGGATGTGGAGCACGCCACTGGACCCGCTGGTTTCTGCTCGGCCCGACAAGAAAGAGTCCGGCGACCACACCAACAGTCTCGCGGTCTACTACGCGGTCAGGCCGTTCCATCGCAGGGACCAATTCCCGGGAGTAAGCCGAAGCCCCAGGGAGCTCAGGCAGCGCGTGATGAAGAAATACGGGGACATCCTGCCGTTCCCGAACCTGTGACTGATCCGACCGCCTAGTGGATCGCTCCTGCAGGAGCTGTGGATCCCGTGGGGCGGTCCGCTTCCCGCGCTGTCCGGGTGTGACTGACGCCTAATTGCAGCCCGAACCTCCGGGCTATTAGGGCGATACCTGCTGTCTGGGCTACCATGAAGAGGCTCACGATCCCGGCTCCCTCGAGGTCTTGTCTCACGCTGCTGGTCATCATGTCCAGCGCCAGCAGAGACAAGGTGTACGTCCCCCGGTCGGCGATCAGGATGATGCTGCTGGTGGTGCCGGCGGCGATCACGAAGTTGAACGTGCCGATGAGGATGAGTGTGGGCATCAGCAGCGGTATCCATATGCGGAAGTAGGTGCGCCACCAGCCCGCTCCGGACACACGGGCAGCCTCCTCCATATCCGCTCCCATCTGCAGGAATACGCCTTTGATGAGCTGGGTGCTGGTCAGCTTGCCCTGCATGATGACGACCAGCACGAGGGCGTAGAGCGTGCCGTACAGCGGGGTGAGGATCGGGGTGCCGAGGAATAGCCACAGCAACCCCAGTCCGGACAGGATGCCCGGCATTGCCGTGGACATCCAGAAGATCGCATCGAGGACAGACCTCCACTTCCATCGCGTCCTGACGAGCACGTAAGCGACCATCGAGAACAGAATCGGGCTGACGATGGCCGTGGACAGGCTGATGACCAGCGTGTTCTTCAACGCGGTCAGGAAGAAGCGGTTGGCGAAGACGTCCTGCCAATGGCTGAGCGTGTAGGTGGGTGTGCTCGAGAACCAGCCCACCCGCGTCATGAAGCTTCCGCCCACCAGTATCAACACCGGGATCGCCGTGAGAAGGAGGATGAGGAAGAGAACGAGCCCGAAGACCACCGGCTGCCACTTGCCGAGGTCGATGAGTCCGGGCTTGAAGCTGCCCGTGACGGTGGCGTAGTTCCGCCGTGTGGTCAGCCAGCGCTGCAGGGGCACGATGAACGCGATGATCACCAGAACTACGCTCGCAAGCGCCGTCGCTGACCCGTAGAGCGGTGGGTCATAGAACCGCACGAACTGGAATATCTTGGTGGAATAGACGTAGAAGTCGATGGGCGTGCCCAGGATGAGTTCTGTCTCGAACGACTGGAAGATGCGGACGAGATTCAGCATGAACACGACGGTGATGGCAGGGATCATCACCGGAATGGTCACCCGCATCATCGTGCGCAGGTTCGACGCTCCCGAAACCCGTGAGGCCTCTTCCAGCGAGAGGTTCATGTTCCGGAACGCCGGCGTCAGCAGCATCACGGCGCTGGATATCGTGTTGCCCATAAGGTGCACCCAGATGATGCCGGGCACGCTGTAGATGTTGAACGGACCATGCTCGATGAACGGCAGGTAGCCCAGCGCGACGTTGAACAGCCCGAAGTCCGGGTCCAGCATGAACACCCACCCTATGGTGGTGGAGATGCCCGGAAGCATGAACGAGACCCAGAACATGAACTCAAGCCCGTAGCTCCAATGGATATTGGTGCGGGCCAGCGTCCAGGCGATGAGGATGGCGATGGGGAATCCGATCGCCTTGTAACCGATATAGACGACGAACGTATTCCTGAGGGCCTCGAAGATACCGGGTTCGGAGAATGCGATACGCCAGTTATCGAGTGACCACTCGGTCGGCTGGTTGATGCCGGCGACGTTGAAGCTGTTGACCAGGATCACCGCGATGGGCGCGAATACCCAGAACCCGAATACGATGAGCAGCAGGGCCATCACAAACGTGCCGGTACCCGGACGGACCCAGGGGGTCCGCCGGGTACCCATCACGCCTGTACGCGTTGGCACGGCCATCTATTTGCCCTGCACAGCCTGCGTCCGCTCCTCCCGGAGCGGGGCTGTTTACTTGCCTACCGAGGCCAGCGCATCCCGGACGACCGTGAGCGCCGATTCGAGTTGGTCCTGGTAGTCGGTCTGGCTCCCCAGGATGAAGTAGTCGACGTCAGGGTTGCGGATACTCGCTTCGTTGACGCCGTCCAGCGGGATGTCCGTGCGGAGCGACTGCGAACCGCTCGCCTTCTGCGCGAAGATCTGCCCCTCGCGGCTCAAGAACCAGTTCGCGAAGAGCTTCTGGGCGTTCGGGTTCGGTGGGCTGTCCAGCACGTAGAAGGCGCCGCCGCCGGGGCTGATGCTCGCCCCCTCCTCGAGGATGTGCGGGAACACGTCGTCGACCGGCTGTCCCTCACCCTCCAGTGCTCGCACTTCCCTACCGCACGCCCACATGCAGAGGTGGAACTTGCCGAGCGCCAACTGCTCCGCAGCCTGCCGCGCGTTGCTTGTCAGCGTGATGTCCATCTCTGTCATCATTCGCTGGAGCCATTCCCCGCCCATCTGCTCGTTCATGTAGTAGAAGGCGGTGGTGCCCGAGCTCCCGACCTCACGCGGGTCGCGCGCGATGATCTTCCCTTTCCACTTCGGGTCGAGCAGGTCCCAGAACGACTGGATCTCCATCGGGTCTACGAGGTCGGTGTTGTACGCGATGCCGGCCGTGCTTCCGGAGCCGTTCCAGCCGACGACGTACTCGTTGCCCGGCTGATCGAACCAGTGGAGCCGGTTGTCGTACCACGCCGACTCGTCCAGCACTTCAGGGAAGAAGAGCAGCGGCTTGAGCGGTTGGAGAACGCCTGCGGGGATCAACGTGGGGATCGCGGGGTTCAATCCTCCTGACCAGACGTCCAGCGTGTACTGCCCGGCCTCGCGCTCGGCGAGCACCTTGGGCGCCTGCTCGCGGGAGGAGCCGCCTGAGAAGACCACCCTGATCCGGTACTCGTCCTCGAATCCCTGGATGTGGTCTGCGGTCCCGTCGCCCAGGTCGCAGCAGAAGAATGCCTGCAACTCGCCCTCTTCCTGGGCCGCCGCGATCAACGCCGCCTTCTCCGCCTCGATCGCCGCCATAGCGTCGGGCGTCGGGGTCGCTGTCGGGTCGGGCGCGGGCGCTTCGGTGGGTTGCGCCACCGGCGCCGGCGTTGGCGTCGCGGTGGGCTGTGGTGCCGGCGTTGGCGTTGCCGTGGGGTCGCTCCCGCACGCCACGAGCAACAGCACACCCGCGATGCCCGCTATCAATACCATGCTGAGTCTGGTCCACTTCATCTTGGATCCCTCCCTTGATTCGGATTGGGCGTGCCCCTCAGGCGCGCCTCGGTTTCTGAACGACCGGCTACGGCAGGCCTAGCTCCTGCCAGCGGGCCGCGATCTTTGCCATGTACTCCCTGCTCGACTTGTTGATAGGCGGCAGGCTGTCGAACTTGAACTTGAATGAGGCGTTGATGCCCGTTGGGTCGGGGACGTCGGAGTCGATGTCGTACTCGATATTCCGCCCACGGCGGCCCTGGGTCTGGCCCAGGTTCGGGTGGTATGCCTTGCCCTTGACGAAGTCCTGCTCCCAGCGGACGTTGGTGACTATCCTCCACGTCACGTCGTTCCAGTTCCGTACGTCGCAGTCCTCGTCGACCACGACCACCCAGCGGTTCGGAACGATTTTCCAGGCGGCGTCGATGATGCGGAGAGGCTCTTCGGGGTCGGTGATCTCCGCCGCGATGATGGCGGCGCCCCAACTGCGGCCGCCTATCTCAGGGAAGTGGGCGTGCCTGATGCTGGTGAGCCCGCTCTCGTTCTTGATGCGGGCCTCGAACGAGCCCGAACGGAATAGCCAGCGCGGGTAGTCCTCCTCCAGAAGACATATCACGCCGTAGTTGATCGGGTTCTGCCGGTGCGTGACGCAGTGGACCGTCATGAACGACGCTTCGAGGTTCTGGCCGTAGAATCCGCCGGCCTCGCCGTGCGGACCCTCCACGTGGGTCGTGTTGGCCGGAATCTCGCCTTCGATGATGTACTCCGACTGTGCCGGCACCATCAGGTCGTTCGTCTCGCAACGGATGAGCTCGGTTGGAGCGCCGCGCCACGCGCCGGCAGCTTCGTATTCCATGTGCCCGTTCTCGTCGACGGGAACCGGGCTGCCGGAGGCGAGGCAGAGCAGCGGGTCCATACCCACCGCTATGGCGACAGGGGTTGGCTTGCCCTGGGCGTCGTTCCTCATGACGTGGTTCCGGAGTTGGCCGGAGATGGTCAGGTGGTTCCTGTCCACGATCATGGCCCGGTAGGTGCCCATGTTGATGATGCCCGTGTCCGGGTCACGCGTGACCACACCCGCAGCGGTGCCGATGTACTGCCCTCCGTCGAGTTCGTGCCAGTAGGGAGTGGGCATCTCGTAGAGGTCGATATCGTCGCCGGTGGCAATCACCTCTTTGCAAGGCCCGGTCTCGACGTTGACGGAAGGGACGCGGTTGTTATGCCCGTCGACGATGATCGCATACATCGTGTCCGGCTCCGGCTCGCAGTTGAATGCGACCGCGAGTTGGTCGACGGTCGAGATGATGTTGCTTACGAGAGGCTTGCCCTCGTATCCCTTGACGTTGTCGAACACGATGGCCGGACCCTTCCGTTCCAGCGAGCGGGTGAGGATGGCCCCGATCTCATGCTCCAGGTCAACCGGCGCCGTCACGTGTACCAGCAACCCCTTCTGCTCGAGGAGGTCCATGTACTCGCGCAGGTCCTTGTAGCCGACCTGTCTGTTCCGTGTTGCCATCCGCACTCCTTAAGTGACCGAGTCAGGCCGGGTTCTTCGGGGAGGTTTCTGCGCGGCGACGGTACACTTGACTACGAGAAACGTCAAGCATCGGCACAGAGGTGAAGGACTCCTGTTCGAGAATGCTGTGTTGCACGATGTTTCCTTCGTACGGACATGCCGCGGCTGCCGATGCGTGGGGAATGGACTAGACTCTGTCGGCAAGACCTTCTCACAGGAGGCGTTCGATGCTTTCTCAGGAAGATAACGAACTGCTGACGCGGACAGGGCCGGGGACGCCCGCCGGAAACCTGCTCCGGCGGTACTGGCAGCCGGTGGCGCTGTCGGAGGAACTGACCGAAGACGGGTCGCCTCTGCCGCTGAGGGTCATGGGCGAAGCCCTGACGCTCTTCCGCGACGAGTTCGGTCGCTTGGGGTTGCTCGGCCTACGCTGCCCCCATCGCGGGACCGACCTGAGCTACGGCCGGATCGAGGACGGCGGTCTGCGCTGCGTCTACCACGGGTGGCTCTTCGATGTACACGGCAACTGCCTCGACCAACCGGGCGAACCGGAGTGGAGCAAGTTCGCCGGGAAGGTGCTGCACCGCTCGTATCCGTGCATCGAGCGCGGAGGGCTGGTCTTCGCCTACATGGGGCCGGGAGAGCCTCCGGAGCTGCCTGACTACGAGTGCCTGGGACTCCCCGAGGAGAACGTCCTCGTCACCAAGTTCTACCACGAGTGCAACTACCTGCACGGGCACGAGGGCAACATCGACCCTCAGCACCTTGCCACGCTCCACTACGTGTTGCCCGACCAAGTGGCCGACGCCGGTGTACGGTGGGACGCGACAGGCATCGACGTCGCACCCCGTATCGAGGTCGAGGAGACCGACTATGGCATCCGCATCTACTCCGGGCGCGACCTCGACGACAACCACGACTACGTGCGCATCACCAACTACGTCTACCCTGCAGCGGTCGCGTTCCCGGCGCTGCGTCCGCCCGACATCACGGGCGCGCCGATCGGGACGGCCGTGGGGGCGGGTTTCTACGGCGTGAACTGGCAGGTCCCCATCGACGACACCCATCACTGGAAGTACATGCTGCTGGTGTCGCCGGGCGCTCCGCTTGCGAAGGAGCGCATCGGGCCGGTCATTCTTTCTGACATGGGCCCCGGCTACGCCCATGTCCGCGACCGCTCCAACCGCTACCGCCAGGACCGTGCTGAGATGAAACGGACGACATTCCTCGGCATGGGGGCGAGCTTCGCGCTGCAGGACAAGTTCGCCGTCGAAGCGCAGGGCGACATACAGGACCGCACCGTCGAACACCTCGGCTACGCGGACAAACCTGTCGCGCTCTCGCGGCGACTCCTGCTCCGGGCCATCCGTGAAGTGGAGGAAGGCGGGGAGGCGCCACACGTTGTGCGCGACCCCGCACAGAACCGGATGGAACACCTGCGCGTCTATGAGGCGGTCGTTCCCAAGACGGAAGAGTGGTCTTCCATCTGGCAGAAGGACGCTGCGGGGGGCTGACCGCACTGCTAGAATCCGCCGCGCCGACAGGAGAGAATCGACCGGGGAGTGGGGCTTATGGCGATAGCGTCGTCTGAACAGTTTGAGGACCAGATGGCGCGTCTCATCTGGGAGACGCGATGGAAGGAGCACAACTCCTTCGACGTGTGGCTGCAGACGCACATGTGCCGGGAGGGTGCGGCCGTCTTTGCACTGGAGCACACGGTCTTCGCAGACGAGTTCCCGCGCTGGTTCGGCAGCATCATCGGCAACTGCCCGGCGCTCGACGTACGGCAGTACATGATCGAGAACATGTACGTCGAGGAAGTGACCGACCCGACGATCGACACCGGCCACTACGAGAGCATGGTGGACTTCTCCGTCGCCCTCGGGTTCGAGCGGGACTACGTCTACGCCTACAAGGGCCGTCCGTACACCAAGATGGCGCTGGCGTACTGGGAGCGCGCGAGCCGGGCCTGGCCGTGGCTGGAGGCGTTCGCAGCGGTCGCCGGGCTGGAGGCGGCGCGGGGCCCCGCCGTGGCGAAACTCGGCAACATCGCTTCCTTGAACCGCAAGGTGTGGGAGCCGCTCGGCCTGCCCGACGAGGCGCTGTCCCACTGGTCGGCGGGCGAGAAGGCCGATTTCCCGGAGGGTGGACACGGCGACATGACGCTCAAGATACTGGCGAAGTATGCCGACGACGCTTCCAAGCAGGAGACAGTCCTGGGCCTGCTCCGCGAGACGATGCAGATCCGCTGGTTCCACTTCGACCAGATAGGCCGGGACGCGCTCGTCGCGTCCGGCGTCGACCCCGCCAGCGTGGGACGGTAGGCCGCCGTGGCGGCTGAGCGTCCTCGCGCCGCCATCGTCACCGGAGGCGCGGCAGGGATAGGGCTGGGCATCGTCCAGAGGCTTCTCGACGACGGGATGAACGTGCTTGCAGCCGACCGCAACCCCGACGCTTGTGATGCCGCCCGGCGCCTGCTCGAAGGACGGCCGGCGCACGTCATGGAGGCGGACATGGCAGACGAGGAGCAGGTCCGCGAGGTCATGGACGAGGCGCTCGTGCACTTCGGACGCATCGACCTGCTCTGCAACAACGCAGGCGTCCGCCACATCGCGCCGCTCGCCGACATCTCCCTCACCGATTGGCAGGAGTCCTTCCGCGTGAACGTCGACGCTGCGCTGCTGGGCGCACGCGCCGTGCTGCCCGCGATGCGCGAGCAGGGAAGCGGCGTCATCGTCAACATCGGCTCCATCAGCGGCGCCGCCCCTTATGCGGAAGGCGGTGCTTATGGGGCTTCCAAGGCGGCTCTCATCGCACTTACAAGGGTGATGGCGATGGAGTTCGGGCCGCTCGGCGTCCGGGTGAACTGCATCGCTCCGGGTTCGATCGACCGCAACGGCACCGGCGAGATGTCCTCGTCCCACATCCCGATCGGGCGTGCGGGAACCCCTCACGACGTGGCGTCGCTGGTCGCGTACCTCGCCTCGGACGAGGCGTCATACCTCAACGGCGCGGTCATCGTGCTGGACGGCGGTGCGACGGCAGGCCGGACGAGGCCGGGACGCTGACATGCTGAACGTCGGCGGCAAGCAGATACCTGAGACCCTCGACGAACTGGTCGACCCTGCGTGGACGTGCCTGCTCATCCACGATGTCCAGAACGACTACTGCGCGCCGGGCGGCAAGCTCTTCTCGAAGCTCGACGAGTCGCTCGCAGCGTCCACGCGGCAGGCTGTCGAGCGTATCGGCGTGCTGGCGCAGGCTGCCCGCGCAGCCGGTGTACGCGTCATTTATACGAGGGCGAGCCACCTGCCGGACGCCTCGGACGAATCGCCCGTGCACCTGCGACACCTGCTCGCCAACGGCCAGCGGGGGGCCGAGCCCAACGTCGTCCTGGGGAGCTGGGGGCACGCCGTCGTCGACGAGCTCGAGCCCCAGCCGGGCGACGCCGAGGTCGACAAGTATGCGTTCAGCGCGTTCCAGGGCACGCCGTTGGACAAGCTCCTCCGCTCGTTCTCGGCGCGAACGCTCGTGCTGACCGGAGTGGCCAGCCACTCCGGCATCCTGACAACCGCCCGGTTCGCGCTCACGCTCGACTACTTCACCGTCATCCCCCGCGAGTGCGTGGCGGGTATGAACCCGGCTCAGCACGAGGCCGCCATGACCCTGCTTGGGCCCGACCTCGTGGCGCTCGACGACATCCTCGCCGTATGGGGTGGGTAGCGGTCTCGTGGGGAGCGTCGTTGGCATAGACGTAGGGGGTACGTTCACCGATTGCGTGGTCGTGGACGACCAGGGCCGCGTCTGGATGGACAAGGCCTTCACGACGCCGTCCAACCTGGCTGAGGGCATCGTCGCCGCGCTTGCCAACGTCTGCGATCGGCTGGACACGGACGTCGATGCCGTGCTTTCGGAAGCGAGCGTGTTCGCGCTGGGCACGACGAGCCTCATCAACCGTGTCGTGTCCCGGCGTGGGGCCAGGGTGGGCTTCATCACGACGCGGGGTCACGAGGACGCGGTGCGGATAGGCCGCGTCCTCTCGCGCTCGGAGGGACTGCCCGAGCAGTTGCACTACGACGTGGCCGCTTGGAACAAGCCGGAGCCGTTGTTCGTGGAGGGCGGCGTGCGCGGCGTCTCTGAGCGTGTCGACTCCACCGGTGCTGTCGTCGCGCCGCTCGATGAGGCGGGACTGCTGCAGGCGGTGAACGACCTTCGTGGCCTGGGCGTGGACTCCATCGCGGTGATGTTCCTCTGGTCGTTCCTCAATCCCGCACACGAGCTGCGGGCGCGCGAGCTGATCGAGCAGGCGGCGCCCGGCCTGCCGGTGAACCTCTCCAGCGACATCGCACCGACGCTGGGCGAGTTCGAGCGCGCGAACACGACGCTGATGAACGCCTACCTCGCCCCCGGCGCCGAACGCGACTTCGCCGAGATTGACGCACGCCTGCGCGAACGCGGTCTGCGCCAGCCGCTGCTGCTGATGCAGTCCAATGGCGGCCTCGCGGCCAGCGAGGAATTGCGGCGCAGGCCCGTTACCGGCCTGGCCGCGGGACCGGTTGGTGGTGTCATGGGCGTGCAGCGGCTCGCGGCTGCCCTCGGCGTACAGAACGCCATCTGCACGGACATGGGAGGCACGAGCTTCGACGTCGGTCTCATCGTGGACGGCCACCCGCGCTTCTCCGGCGAGAGCGTTGTCGAGCGACACCGGCTCCGCGTCCCCACCGTCGAAGTCACGTCGATAGGGGCGGGGGGCGGCAGCATCGCCGCCGTGGACGGCTTCGGCGAACTCCACGTCGGCCCGAACAGCGCCGGTTCCACGCCCGGCCCCGTCTGCTACGGCGCGGGAGGCACGGAACCGACGGTCACCGATGCGAACGTTGTGCTTGGACGTATCGGCCCCGACTCGTTCTGGAGTGGCAGGCAGACACTTGACCGGGAGGCGGCACTCGCCGCGATCACCGAACGGGTGGCCCGCCCGCTCGGGATGGACCCGGTGCGCGCCGCGCTTGGCATCATCGACATCGTCGACGCCCGCATGGCCGACCTGCTGCGGACGATGACGATCTCGACCGGCTACGACCCCCGCGACTTCGTCCTGTTCGCGTACGGTGGCGCGGGGCCGGTCCACGTTGGCGCGTACGCGCGCCAGCTGGGAGTTTCGAAGGTCTACGTGCCGCTCTACGCGCCGGTGCAGTCGGCGTTCGGCATTGCCACTGGAGAGTTCCGCCGTCACCAGACCAGGGCAGCCCCGATGCGCGAGCCGTACGCAACCGAAGCCATACAGGAAACCTGCGCCGTCATGGAGGCGTCGATGCAGGCTGACTGGCAGGCCGCCGCGCTCGACCCGGATGCCGCCCGCTATCAACGTTTCGTGGACATGCGCTTCCGCCACCAGGTGCACGAGATACGCGTGCCGCTATCGCCGGACGATACGGCTGACAGCCTCGTTGCGCGGTTCTTCGCAAGCTACGAGCAGGCATTCGGGAAGGGGAGCGCGGTCGCGGGTTCGCCGACCGAGATCGTGACCTTCCACCTCGTTTCGACGCTCCCCGCTGCCGCTCATACGCTCACGCAGAGCTCGAACGACGGGCTTGGTGCGCCCGCACCCACCTCGACGCGCGACGTCTACTTCGACGAGAAGCCCACTGCGGCTCCTGTGTTCGCACTCGCCGACCTCGCGCCCGGAGCGAGGCTGGAGGGCCCGCTGATCGTCGAGTCGCCCAATACGACTGTCGTCGTGCATGCGGGGCAGGCGGTCGAGGTCGACGGATACTCAAACCTCGAGATCACAGTGTAGGAGGAGCGGCATGACCTCACTCGACCCTGTTACGTTCGAGATCCTCCGCCACCGCCTGGTGACCATCGTGAATGAGGGAGCCATCTCGCTGCGGAACGTCTCCGGCTCGCCGACCGTCGCCCTGTCGAACGACTGCAACGTCGCGCTGCTCAACGGCAGGGGCGAGGCTGTCGTCGTCGGCCCGACCATCGTGACGCACGCTCTCGCTTGCAGCTACGCCTGCAACTACGTGGACGAGCACTGCGCGACGAACCCCGGCATCAACCCCGGAGACATGTTCTTCACCAACGACCCGTACGTCGCGACGCCGCACCAGACCTGCACGGTTGTGGTCGCGCCCATGTTCGCGGGCGGGCAGCGGCTCGGGTGGACGGGCGCAGGTATCCACGTGGCTGACGCCGGGGGCTCGACACCGGGACAGGTTTCGCTGGGCGCGCAGTCGGTCTGGGACGAGGGGCTGCCCATGCCGCCCGTGCGCATGGTGGAGGAAGGCGTGCTTCGCAGCGACATCGAGGCCGACTGGCTGCGCCGCTCCCGCACCGCTGCCCAGAACGCCATAGACCTGCGAGCCAAGATCGCAGCCAATACCGTGATGCAGCAGCGCGTCATGGAGTTGGCCGAGCGCTACGGCCCCGATACGGTAACGGCGACGATGGAGCGCATCATCGACTCGGTCGAGGCCCGGTTACGCGGCATCCTCCGCGAGATCCCCGACGGGTCGTGGTCGGAGGAGACCTACCTCGACTACTACGACCGCGGTCAGGTCGAGATATACGCATGCCGCCTGACGCTGACCAAACAGGGCGACTCGCTCGTGTTCGACTTCTCCGGCTCCTCCCGGCAGGCGCCGGGGGTGATTAACGTCACGCGCCCCGCGCTGGAGGGATACGTGGTGCGGGCGGTGATGGCCACGTTTGGTTATGCGGTGCCGCTCTGCCCGGCGGGCGTGGCGCGCGTCTGCGACGTACAGGCCGAGCGCGGCTCGTTCGTCGATTGCGATTGGCCGGCAGGCGTCTGCAAAGGGACCACGTCCGGCACGTACGCGGTCTTCCACGCGGTCACGAGCTGCATCAGCAGGATGCTGGCAGACGGCGGGATGCCCGACCGCGCCATCACGACGTGGCGCTCGCACATGCCGCTGTTCGACTTCGCCGCGTTCGACGCCCAGGGCAACCGGTTC
>DAOUHT010000132.1:0-4011 GCA_034428375.1 Dehalococcoidia bacterium
GAGGTGGTTGCCGCCGGCGCGAAGCTGCGCTTCTTCAGCCGCCACACGAGCCTCTACTCGTTCCGCATCGGATAGCGGACGCGCGGATGAGCGCGCGGAGCGGGCGTACCATCGTGGGCGCGGCACGGGTCATGGGGCTCGATGCCCTCATCGGCAGCCTGCGCACCGCGTTGACGCCCGCCCGCCGGCACCGCAGGCTGCGCCCGCCATGAAGGTCGACTGCCAGAGCCACCTGTTTCCCGCCGGCTATGCCGAGGCGCTGACGCGCAACCCCGGATCGCCCACGACCACGGGCGGGGCGGGGCGCTACACCGTCGCCTATGGCGACATGCAGTCGTTCCGGCTCGACCTGGAGGACTACAGCGTGGCGCGCAAGCTGCGCGACATGGACGCCGCCGGCATCGACGTGAGCGTGGTGAGCGTGAACATGCCCGGCCCCGAGCTGCTGGAGGCGGAGCTGGCCGTGGAAGCCGCGCGCGTGTGCAACGACGAGCTGGCCGAGGCGTGCGCCCGCCACCGGCAGCGCCTGGTGGGGCTGGCGTGCCTGCCATGGCAGAGCCCGGACGCGGCGGTCGCGGAGCTGGACCGCGCGGCCGGCGAGCTGGACCTGCGCGGGGTCATGCTCTACTCGCATGTCGGCACCGGTCCCGTGGACGACGCTTCGCTGGAGCCGGTCTACGCCCGCATCGCGGAGCTCGGCGTGCCGGTGGTCCTGCATCCGTGCGTGCCGCCCTGGGCTGCCGAGACGAGCGACCACTCGATGACCACGATGGTGGGCCTGATGGTCGACCACAGCCTGGCGGCGCTGCGGCTGGTGCTCGGCGGGGTCCTGGAGCGCCACCCCGGCCTGGAGGTGGTGCAGCCGCACTGCGGCGGCGTGCTCCCCTACCTGTGGGGCCGCATCCGCAACCAGACCGAGGTGATGAAGCGCGGCATCGAGCGCATCTCGCAGACGCCGACCGAGCTGTACGGCCGGGTCCATCTCGACACCGCCTCGCCGTGGCCGCCGGCCGTCCGCGTCGCCTACGAGCTCGCCGGCGCCGACCGCCTGGTGTTCGCGAGCGACCACCCGTGGGTGGAGATCCAGCTCCTGATCGACTCCCTGGAGGAGCTCGGACTCCCCGCCGAGGACCTGCGGCGCATCTACTCCGGCAACGCCTGCCGGCTGTTCCGTATCGAGTGAATTGAAGCGAGGTATACGGGTCGGCGTCGCTCCCCAGGTGTCGGAACGACCGTGGATTCACGCCGTTGTGGCAGATGACACTCGCACTTTGATCTGCAAGGATCTCCGGCATGACGTTGCTTGAGATGGCGATCACGGAGGTACGCAAGCTGCCGGAGGACAAGCAAGACGAAATCGCCGCGCTGATCATCGAGGAACTCGAAGACGAGCGACGATGGGACAGCGCTTTCGCGTCGTCTCAAGACAAGCTCTCCAAGCTCGCTCAGAAAGCTCGTGCCGACCGGAGCGCGGGCCGCGGCAGGGAGATGGGCTTCGATGAAGTGTGAAGTCGTACCTGACCCACGATTTCATCGCATGCTTTCGGCGACTGCCGCGTGACGTCAGAGACAAGGCACGCAAGAATTATCGTCTTTGGCTACGGAACTCCAACCATCGCAGCCTCCAATTCAAGCCGATCCATTCCCGGGAGCCAATCTACTCCGTTCGGATCGGAATCAGTTGGCGTGCGCTCGGCCTGTGGGAAGGAGACACGGTCAATTGGTTCTGGATAGGGTCCCACGCCGACTATGAGAAGCTGATCGAAACCCTTTGAATTCGGGGAGGCGACGACAGTGAACGAGCGTGCAGGCGCGTTCGGTCCGGTCGGGGAGGCGGAGCGGATCGAGGTCGTCGATGTACTGCGCGGGTTCGCGCTGTGCGGGATCCTGTTCGTCAACATCATGTGGTTCAAGGCTCCAGGGAGCCTTGGTGGCTTCGGGTACGAGGGGCCGCCGCTCGATCGCCTGGTCGCCGCGGGCGTGTTCGCCCTGGCGCAGGCCAAGTTCTTCACGCTGTTCTCGTTCCTGTTCGGGTGGGGCTTCGCCACCCAGTTCCTGCGCGCCAGGGAACGCGGCGCTGCCGCCGGCTTCCCCCGGCTGTTCCTGCGCCGATCGGCGATCCTGGGTCTGATCGGCGTCGCGCACATCGTGCTGCTCTCGGAAGGGGACATCCTCCTCCTCTACGCCGTCGTGGGGTTGCTGCTGCTTCCCCTGCGCAGCGCGCGGCCGGAGACCCTGCGCCGTTGGGTGAAGTGGCTGCTGATCGTCCCGGCAGCGGCCGCGGTGCTGATGTTCGGAGCCCTGGCGCTGGGGCGGGCGTTTCCCGAGGGAGCGGCGGAGATGGCTGCTACCGACCGCGAGATGGAGGAGGAGTTCCGCACCGAGGCCCGTGACGTGACGGCAGCATACCTGGAGCCGGTCTTCGTACGCACGGCGGCGACCCGCGTCGGGAACTACGCCCGCAACGCGTGGCTTCCGCTCGTCCTCGCGCCCACGGTGCTCGCCTTGTTCCTGCTGGGACTGGCCGCCGGCCGCCGCGGCCTCGCCCCGCATGCCGCTGATGATCGGGCTCTGCTACGGCGCCTGCGCACGCGGGGCCTGGTGATCGGGCTGCCGGTGGCGGTGCTGTCGGCGGCGGGGGCCAACCTGCTGCCGACGCTGAGCGCGCTGATGTGCCTGTGGGTGAACGGAACGATCGCAGGCCCGCTCCTGGCGATGGCCTACGGCTCCGGCATCGCGCTGCTCTGGCAGCGTCCCGGCTGGCAGAGGTGGCTGCGGCCGCTGGCGTCCATGGGCCGGATGGCACTGACCAACTACCTCCTGCAGTCGGTCGTCGCCACCCTGCTGTTCTACGGGTACGGCCTCGGTCTGGCGCGGCGCGTATCCCCGTCCCTGGCGCTCGTGACCGTCGTCGCCATCCTGGCCGGACAGGTCCTGATCAGCGGCTGGTGGATGCGCCGGTACCGCTTCGGTCCGGCCGAGTGGCTGTGGCGGACCCTGACCTACGGCGCCCGACAACCGCTCCGGCGGGTCGCGGGTTGAGCTGCTGGTAGGCTGCACATACCGACTCGGAGCGGTGATGACCGTGGTCGTACGTCTCGTCGAGCAGAGGTCCACCGGGGAGGGTGCTTGATTCTCGTTGCCGAGTCGGGGAACGCTTTCGTTTGCTCTGCATGGCGCGCTGGTATGGAGCATCTGACCTATGGCCGAGACAGTGTACGTCGAGACTTCCATCTTCAGTTTCTATTGCGAACGACGGTCGGATCCAACCGCGGTTGCGATGCGCGATTGGACTCGTAGCTGGTGGGACAACTATCGTTACCGTTACTCGATCGCCACTAGTACCGCCGTATTGGCCGAATTGGATACGGGAAGTCTACCACACCGAGCGGATGCCCTGGAGATGGCGACGACTTTGCCGGCCGTTGCCCCTGACGAGAGAATCGCGCGAATAGTGGACGTGTACATTGAACACCATGTCATGCCACGTAATCCGCTCGGCGACGCACTGCACTTGGCATTGGCATCCTATCACAAATTCGACTATCTGTTGACGTGGAATTGTGAGCACTTGGCCAATGCCAACAAGGTCGGTCACATTCGCTGGGCCAACACCTTGCTGGGACTCTATGTTCCGATGTTGATAACGCCACTACAATTGATGGGGGAGTGACGATCGTGGACACATACCGAGAGCTGATAGCAGGTATTCGGAAGAGCCGTGTACGTATGTCGGACGAGTGCGACCAGGATGTGCACAAGTACATAGCCTATCTACAATCCTTCGAGACGAAGTACTCAGAGCAGATCAAGCTATTCGAAAACGCAACATCTTTCGGAAAGCATGGGCTTGACGCGTCGATGGTCGCGGGCGAATCGCCGGACGTGCGGGAAGGGGAGCTGCATGAAGGTCCGTCGTCGTGACGACTACTGGTCTGGCTCGAGTCGGTGAGCGCATTGGAGGACGCGCCCTGCACTCAACGCCATCATCGGGCTGGCTGTCCTCGCCAC
>DAOUHT010000133.1:0-7193 GCA_034428375.1 Dehalococcoidia bacterium
GCGAGCACGATTTCACCGCCAAGCCGTTCAGGAGCACCGTGCACGCGCCGCACTGGCTCGTGTCGCAGCCGATGTGCGTTCCCGTGAGGCGCAGCTTCTCGCGCAGCAGGTCCACGAGCAGGTCGCGGTCCTCGACCTCCGCGGTGCGCCGTCGTCCGTTGACCGTGAGCGTTACCTGTCGCATCAGAAGGTGATAACCCCGCGTCCCACGACGCCCCGGTCCAACTCCTCGTACGCCTCGTTGATCTGGTCGAGGCTGTAGCTGCGTGTGATGAGGTTGTCCACGTCTATTTTGCCGCTCTCGTAGAAGTCCACCATGCGGTAGAAGTCGATGGCTGGCCGGGATGAGCCGTAGTACGCGCCCTTCAACGTCTTCTCGTAGCGCACGAGCGCGACCGGGTCGATGCTGGCGTAGTCGCCCATCGGCGCGAGCCCCACGATGACGGCGGTGCCGCCCTTGCGCGCCGCGTCGAACGTCATCGTGGCCGTCTCGGAGGAGCCGAACGCCTCGAAAGCATAGTCCACGCCGCCGCCGGTCATGTCGCGTATCGCCTTCAGCGCGTCGCCGTCGTTCGGGTTCAGCGTATCCGTCGCGCCGAAGCGCGTGGCGAACTCGAGAGCCGCGTCGTTGATGTCCACCGCGATGATCTGCTTCGCACCCGCCAGGCGCGCCCCCTGTACGACGTTCAGCCCTACGCCGCCGCAGCCGATGACCGCGACGGTGCTGCCGGGTTCGACCTGCGCGCTGAACAGCACCGAGCCGACGCCGGTGGTGACGCTGCAACCGATGAGGGCGGCAACCGGGAGCGGGAAGTCCGGGTTTATCTTCATACAGCCCGCCTCTGGAACGACGGCCTGCTCCGCGAAGCACGCGACCTTGCCCATGTGCGCGAGGTCCTGTCCGTTCCAGTGGAGGCGGCGCGTCCCGTCGAACATCTGTGGGCCGGTGGCGAGGTGCGTGTCGCAGAGGTTGGCGCGCCCGCTGATGCAGGAAGGACAGCGACCGCAGAACGGCACGAATGAGAGGATGACATGGTCGCCTGGAGCGACGCGCGTTACGCCCTCGCCGACCTCCTGGACGATGGCGGAGCCCTCGTGACCGAGCACCGCCGGCTTGGCGATGACGGCCTCACCGCGCATGAAGTGGAGGTCGCTGCGGCAGACGCCCGCCGCCGCGATGTTTACCCGCACCTCGTACGCCTTCGGCGGGTCGAGCTCGACCTGTTCTATCCTCAGCGGTTCGTTAGCTTCTACCAGAACGGCTGCTTTCATGCGTCCCCCCGCGCCAGCGTATGCGCTCCCTGATGGCAGGCGCGCTGAGCCTATCACACGCGCCGCACCGCCATGTAGCCCAAAGTATCGAGGTTGGTTGGAGGCCGTTATTCCACGCCCTGCCCCGAGTACGGGACCTGGTGCTGCATGAACACCTCGCAGCGCTCGTCCGATGACTGGATGATGCCGAGCACTACTTCCTGCGTCGCCTTGCCCCAGTATGCGTCGTGGATGCGGACGGGTGTGTCCGTGCGGATGGCGCGGCACATCTCGTCGACCTCTATCGAGCAATAGCGCCGGTTGTAGCCCGGGCCCGCCGGGAGGTCTACTTCCTCATTGCCATCGTCGCCGTGGATGATGAGGCCGGTGGGCGTCTGCCGCATGTCGCCGTGCTCGCACGAGACGAGCGTCAGGCCGAAGAAGGCGTGCCGCCGGTCGGGCGAAACAGGGTGCTCGATGGAGCGTTCCAGCGAGCCGCCGTAGCGCGTCGAGTCCTTGTACGCCTCCTCGGCGTCCGCGTCGGCGAACGCTGCGGTGCGGCGTCGCGTGTTGGCGTGCAGAGCCGGGTCCATCTGAGTGCCCTGGAGCGTGTAGCCGAACGTCAGCTCAGCGCTGTTGAAATGGCCATAGCCGTCGTAGGTGATTGTCGCAGTGTGCCCGTCTTCGAAGTCGAGGAAAGCCATGAAAGAGCCGTCGATGGGGCGTTCGGGGTCGACGATGTTCGTGCGGGCGCGGACGGAGCGCACCTTGCCGCCGCCGACCATGCGGGAGATGTCCACCTGGATGGGTCCCTGACGCCGCACGATGCTGCCGCCGCGGTCCTGCATCAGCTCTTCCTTGGCTCGCGGACGGTAGATCCAGTCGCTGTAGAACATGGTGTGCATCATCACGACTCTGCCGAGCCTGCCGCTGTTGGCGATCTCCGCCATCTTCAGGTTCGGCAGGTCGAGGCTCTGCGAGTGGCCGACGAGCACGCGCGTGCCATTGCGCTCCGTCGCTTCGATGATGGCGTTGCACTCGTCGAGCGTCAGCCCCATCGGCTTGTCGAGGATGACCTGCTTGCCCTGCTCCGCCGCCATGATGGTGTGCGCGGCGTGCATCTCATCCGGTGTCATCACGTAGACCACGTCCACGCCGGGGTCGGCGCACAGCCCTTCCGCGTCGTCGTAGGCGCGTCCGCCGAAGTCGCGCTCGAAGCGCTCACGGGCTGAATCGCGCGGGTCTGCGACCGCCACGATGCGGGCGTTCGGGTTCGCGCGCAGCTCGGGAATCATGTTCATCGCGCCTGCACCCAGGCCGATGATGCCGAAGTTGAGTGGTGTGTTGGTCGTCATGGTTATGCCGTCGCGTGGTGCTGCTGAACGTAGGAAGTCTGCGTCAACAGGTCGACTATGAGCGGCTTGAGCGCACTGCCGTAGCGCGCTACCTCGTCGATGTCCGATGTGCGGCCGAGTTTGCCCCAGCCCTCCTGCGGCACGTGGATCATCACGTTCTCAGCCGGATCGCGGATCACGTTGAGCGGCTCCGCGCCGTCCTCGACGACGGCTGCCTGCTCGTCCAGCATCTTGCGGTAGAGGATGAGGCCGCGGTCGGACTCGCCGAGACGCTCCGCCGTGCGGTCCATGATCGGGCCCTGCAGTATCCACGCAGCGTGGTCCTGCGCCATGGTGTCGTCGCTGCGCCAGTAGCCGTCCGGCGTCTTGAGCTCGATGTTCGTGTAGGGGACGGTGTCCTGCTCCGGAACCTCGATGTCCTCCGGGAACCAGTAGCTCGTGATCTCCACGTGCCAGGTATGTGTGTCGTCGATGGGAGTGCGGTACTGGAAGAAGTAACGTCCGCCGCCGCCCTGCTGGAGGATGTTCGGGAAGAGCAGGGGATGGCCAACGCTCCACTTGGGCGACTCCTTTGTCGTGTTGCCGTAGACGCGGCGCTTGATGATGCCGCGCTCGAACTCGTCGAAGCCGATCTCCTTGTGGCGGTCGTACATGGCTAGGCTCTCGGCGACGGCGTCGCGTCGCCCTTCCAGCTTCGCGCGGTGCGCGCCGTAGACGCCGTGCAACCATTCCAGGTGCACCGGGTCGACGGAGTTCTCCATGCACTGGACCCAATTGCACGGTACCACCGCTATGAATGCCTCCCGGAGTACCCCCTCGCGCTGGGCGAGGATGTCGTAGTTGGGGAGCAACGGCACGGGCGCGGGGCCCATGTAGGCGAAGATGAGCCCGCCGAGCTCCTGCACCGGGTACCCGGCGACCTTCACCTTCTCCTTGAAGCGTCCGTCCGGGTGCACCGTCTCCTCGAAGGGCTGCTCGATGCATTGGCCGGTCTCGTCCATCATCCAGCCGTGGTACATGCAGCGAAGGCCGTGCTCCTCGGGGATGCCGTAGGAGAGGTCGACCCTGCGATGCGGGCAGAAGCGTTCGATGAGTCCGAGGGTGCCGGACTTGTCCTTGTAGAGGACGAGGTCCTCACCGAGGACACGCACGGCCTTGGTGGGGCGCTCGTCGAGCTCGGCGGCTGCGGGGATGGGATGCCAGTAGCGTCGCATGAGTTCGCCCATCGGTGTGCCAGGCCCGACTCGTGTGATGCGATCGTTCTGCTCTTGCGTCAGCATGTTCTCGTCCTCTCCATCCTGTGTATCGCTCTTTTGGTCAAGCGCCGTACCAACCGTGCCGGTCCACTAGTCCGCGAACGTAGGCGATCTGCCCCGTGTGCTGGATAAGGTCTCCGGTGACGCGGGCTACGGATATCTTGATCGTCTCATCTCGTACGACACCCGCCGCGCTTGGCTTCTCCAAGTCGTCGTCCGTGAGCGCGTCGAGGAACCTGCGGGACTTGTCGCGCGCCGCCTCGAAGTAGGCGATGAGCGTGTCGGAGTCGATGGGATCGAACGCGCACACCTGCTCCAGCGAGTCGCCGTTGCCGGTGCCTCGGTCCGCGGACATGCCGAATCGTTCGCACCAGCCGTCCGTCACCCACAGCTCTGCCTCACCGAGCAACTCGGAATAGTTCTTGTCCTGCGTGCGGCTGAGGTGCCAGGCGAGCCAGCCGATAGGGTTGCTCTCGGGGCCGGAAGGCTGTGCCTTGAGTTGCTCGATGGTCAGCCCCGCCAGAGCGCGCTGGAACACGCCGCCGATGCGGTCGTACGCTGCGTTCGAGACCTCGCCTGCGCTCATGTGTTACCTCGAATCGGGTTGGGGTGAGCGTAGTTTGCCATCCGTGCTGCGTCAATCGTGGAGGCGTGGAAGTGCGGTGCGGTCGTTGGACAGCGGACAGGGCGCTCCATAGAATGCCGGGCGACCCCCGCTTGCGAAGGAGGAACGCCACGAGCGATTTCATCGAAGTTCAGCGGACCGACGGCGTCGTACTCATCACGCTCGACCACGCATCGACGCGGAACGCGCTTGGCACGGAGATGGCCGCGGAACTCTACACCGAACTCGAAGCGTTCGAGTCGAACGACGCAGACCGCGTGCTGGTGCTCACCGGACGCGACCCCTCGTTCTGCTCAGGCGCGAACATCCGCCGGTTCGACGAAACCATCGGGCGTATCGAGCTGGAAGAGGGCACGCGGGCGGAGCGGCAGCCGCTGCCGTGGGGCGACATGGAGGCGCGGCTCGGCCAGCGCGTGTCTGAGAAGGCGGAGGCGGGTTTCGGCTCCGTCTCCAACGTGCCCTTGCGGATAAGCGAGGTACAGAAGCCGACCATCGCGGCGGTGAACGGCCACGCGATAGGCGTCGGACTCGGGCTGGCACTCTCGTGCGATATCCGAATCGCATCCGAGAAGGCGGAGTTCGCGGAGGCGTTCGTGCGGATGGGTCTCGTGCCCGGCGACGGCTCCTGTTGGCAGTTGCCGCGCCTCATCGGCCTGAGCAACACCTACTACATGCAGTACACGGGCGACCGGCTGAGCGCGGACGAGGCCTATCGGATGGGGCTCGTGAGCAAGGTACACCCCCACGAGGAGATGCTATCGGCGGCGATGGAGTTCGCGGGGCGGCTCGCCTCCGGCGCGACGTACTCGATGTCGCTGACTAAGTACCTTGTGCAGCGATCGTTCGACATGGGATTCGGCGACAGCCTGCGCCTGGCACAGACGGCGCAGGAGCTGGCGCGTCGCTCGGAAGACCACAAGGAAGCAGTACGGGCCTTCCTGGACAAACGAAGGCCGGAATTCAAGGGTAGGTGAGCGTATGAAGGTTGGAGTTGGGCTTCCGTTCAGGATGCCCACGGACAGTTGGGCATATATCTCGGAGCTGGCGCGGCGCGCTGACGAGGGGCCATACTCCTCGTTCGCGGCGCTCGACCGGCTGGCCTACGACAACTTCGAGGCGATGGCCGAACTCGCGGCCGTGGCCGCCATCACGAAGCGCCTGCGCCTCGTGACGACCATCCTGCTCGCACCCGTGCGTAACGCAGGAGTGCTCGCCAAGCAGGCTGCGACGATAGATGCCATATCGGACGGAAGGCTCTCGCTCGGGCTTGCGGTCGGCGGGCGCGAGGACGACGCAATCGTCGCGCCGTCGCAGTTCCGCAACCGCGGCAAGCTCTTCGAGGAGCAGCTCGTCCACATGAGGCGCATCTGGAACGGCGAGGTGTTGGAGGGCGCGCAGCGTCCCGTTGGGCCCGCGCCGGTGCAGCCCGGCGGCCCGGAGATACTCATCGGCGGGACCCACCCAAGAGCCATCGCGCGCGTCGGGAAGTTCGCGAACGGCTACGTGATGGGCGGCAGAGCGCTGGAGGCGGAGTGGTCGAAGGGCATCATCACGCAGGTCGAAGAGTCGTGGGCGGAGAGCGACCGCGAGGGCAAGCCGCGTATCGTCGTTACACTGCCTTGTGCGCTCGGCCCCGGCGGTGACGACGCCGTCGCCGGTGCGCTGGCCAACTACTACGGCGGAGACCCCTCTCGCCAGGCGCGTTTACAGCCGACGTCGCCTGAGATCATCCGCAACGCGATAAGCATGCATGAAGAGTTGGGATCGGACGAGATAATCTTCCGGCCCGTTACCCCGGACCTGGAGCAGCTCGAACGGCTGACGGACGCCATCGGATAGGCGATGCCGCCCGACGAACAAGAAGCCCGGGCTTCCACTGACGAAGCGAAACCCACAACCGGTATGCGGGGCTGGGCTGAGCGTAATGAGGCGCTCGTATCGCTGTTGCTGCCCGCGTTTCTGCTGGGCATGGGGCGCGGCTTCATCGTGCCGGTGCTGCCGCTCATGGCGATCGATTTCGGTGCGGGCGCCGCGGGAGCCGGGCTCTTGCTCTTCGTGCCGATGCTCGGCGGCGTCATTGTCTCCCTGCCTACAGGTTACCTCATGGACCGCATCGGGCGGCGGAAGCTGCTCATCACCAGCACGCTCCTTCTCTCGCTGTCGGCGCTGCTCGTGCTCCAGGCCTCGAGTTTCACCGAGATACTCATCTACCTGGGTATCAACGGCTTCGCGCAACAGATGTGGCAGATGACCAGGCTCACTGTCATCGCGGACTCCAGTGCGCAGAACCGGCGCGGACGCATGATCACCGGGATGGCCGGCGTGAACCGGGCCGGTACACTGATGGGGCCGCTCGCCGGCGGGGCTATCGCCGAACTGTTCGGATTGCGCATGCCGTTCCTGGTGTTCGGCATCATGGCGCTCCTTGCCACCGTTCCCTCCTACCTGTTCGTGCGTGAGACTGCGCCCGCTGTGCTGGCGCGCCGCCGGGGCGACACAACGGCGGCGGCGGTGGATGTCTCCTGGGCGAGGCTCATCACGAGGCCGGTGCTCGTGCTGTTCACGGCCCAGTTCATGGCGAACGTCGGACGCGGCGGCGTGCAGGGACAGGGCGGCATCTACGTCGCCTACGCGGCGTTCGCCTATGGTCTGGGAGCCATCGAGCTGGGTGGGATCAGCTCGGCGATGGGGATCGTAGGCATCCCG
>DAOUHT010000134.1:0-4917 GCA_034428375.1 Dehalococcoidia bacterium
GCAGCGCGAGGCGAAGCGCCTCGGCGAGAACCCGGACCACGTTCTGAACATCGCGGTGCTCGGGGTCGTATTCGGCCTCATCGGGGCGCGGCTCTACCACGTCATAGACCTCTGGAGCTTCTACTCAGCGAACCCCGGGCAGATCTTCGTTTTGCGCGCCGGGGGTATCGGCATCTTCGGCGCTATAGCTGGCTCGGCGTTCGCGCTCGTGCTCTACGTCTGGTGGGTGAACCGCAGGGCGGGCGCAGGGCGTGGGCAGCGCATCCGCGCGCTCCGCTGGTTCGATATCGGAGCGCCCGCTTTTCTGCTAGGGCAGGCCGTCGGAAGGTGGGGCAACTTCTTCAACAAGGAGTTGTACGGGCCGGAGACGAGCCTCCCCTGGGGCATACCGGTTGGGCCGGAGCACCACTTCCCGTGGGACTCCGGCGCAGCGGCGTATTTCCACCCGCTGTTCCTCTATGAGTCGCTGCTCAGCTTCCTCGGGGTCATCATGCTGCTGTGGGTGGGACGGCGGTTCGCAAGCAGCCTCCGGCAGGGCGATCTGCTCTTCCTCTACTTCATCTGGTACGCGCTTGAGCGCTCCGCGCTGGAGTTCCTGCGCATCGACAACTGGAAGGTGGGCGACGTCCCGGTCGCGCACCTCGTCTCCGCCGTGATGATTATCGCCGCGCTCCTCGCGCTCTTCCTCTGGCGCAGGCCGTCCTACCTCTCATCGGGAAGGGAAGACGCTCGCCGGGCCGACAGCAGGCCGGTGGAGCAACCGACCGCCCGATCGCGTGCGGCGGAGCGCCGTGCGCGGCGTCGCATCCAGACGGATGCGGACGCGGGCACGGAATCGTCTGACTGACGCCTGACGTCTCTCCCGCTTCGAGGGACAGGTCATGCAGAACCCCCGGTCAGCGCGGACGCAGCCTGCCGGTCGAGCATCCATGTCACCGCGCCCTCGTCCGGAGCGACGAGCGCAGAGGGCAGGGGCGTTTCGCCCATCGCCGGGTGCAGCGCGAGCCGGACCGCGTCGGTCTTGTCGCTTCCCCGCGCGAGGAAGACGACGCGCCGCGAAGCGTTGATGAGGGGCAGCGTGGCCGTGATGCGCCAGGCGTCCATCTGCGGGACCCGGTTGGCGGCGAAGAGCCGTTCGCGCTCGTCCAGCGCGCTCGTTCCCGGAAAGAGCGACGCCGTGTGGCCGTCACCGCCGATGCCGAGCAGCAGCAGGTCGGGTCGCACGGGCGCATCGCCGAACACGTGGCGCAGTGCATCCTCCACGGCGGCTGCGGACTCGTCCGGCGAAAGGTTCTCCGTGGGAATGGGGACGATGTTTGCTCTGGCGGCGGGGCCGTGGGCGAGCAGCGCATCGGTTGCCATCCGCTGGTTGCTGTCCGGGTGGTCGTGCGGGACCCAGCGTTCGTCGCCCCAGAACACGAACGTGGCGCGCCACGGCATCGCGGTCGAGTAGGGCGGTTCCGTGAGCTTGCGGTAGAGCGCTTCCGGCGTGCCGCCACCGGACAGGCCCCACACGAAACGCCCGCGCTCGCGGACAGCTTCCTCAGCCGACGCCAGCACGAGGTTCGCCGCGGCCTGCGTGAGGGCGGTGGGAGTGGGGAAGACGCGCACGTCCGGCATGGTGCGCTAGGACTGACGCCTCACGGCATGCCCGCCGAACTGGTTGCGCATCGCCGCGAGCAGCCTGAAGCCGAACTGGGTCTCGTCGCGGGAGCGGAAGCGCGCCTGGAGCGCCATCGAGATCACCGGCAGCGGGACTGCAAGTTCGATGGATTCTTCCACCGTCCAGCGTCCTTCCCCGGAGTCGTCCACCCACGGTACGATGCCCGAGAGGGAGTTGTCCTCTTCCAGCGCCGCGGCAGTGAGGTCGAGCAGCCACGAGCGTACGACGCTCCCGTGCCGCCATATCTCGGCTATCTGCGCGACGTCGAGGTCGAGGCTTTGTTTGGCGCGCATCAGTTCGAAGCCCTCGGCGTACGCCTGCATGAGCCCGTACTCGATGCCGTTGTGCACCATCTTCACGAAGTGCCCCGCGCCGAGCGGCCCGACGTGGGCGTAACCCTTCTCCGGCGTCGGCGCGAGCGTGCGGAACACGGGTTCCACCAGCCCGACGGCCTTCTCGCTGCCGCCGACCATGAGGCAGTAGCCCTCCGCCAGTCCCCATATGCCGCCGCTGACGCCCGCGTCTACCATCTCGATGCCCTTGCGCCGCAGGGACTCGCCGCGCCGCATCGAGTCGTTGTAGTTCGAGTTGCCGCCGTCCACCACGAGGTCGCCGGACTCCAGCACGTCGCCAAGCGCGGCGACGGTCGCCTCGGTCGGGTTGCCGGACGGCACCATCACCCAGACGACGCGGGGCGCCGGCAGCGCCTCGACGAATCCCTCCAGCGAGTCCACGACCTCGCAGCCGGACGCTGCCGCTGCCTGCCGCGTGTCGGGGTCACGGTCGTAGGAGACGACGCGGTGCCCGCCCCGGCGCAGGCGTTCGGACATGTTGCCCCCCATCCGTCCCAACCCCACTATGCCGATGTCCATGCCTTCCTCCTGTGCGAGACTATCGCTTACCTGCGTTGGCTGGCGTGATTCCAGCCGTCTGTTCCACCTGCGTTTCCGGCCACGCTGGATTCCCGCGAAAAGCGGGAATGACGTAGGGGTTATGCGGGTTGCGCCGAATCAGCTGCGCGCCTGGGCCAGCAGGCCGCACTTCGCCTCGATGCTCTCCAGCAGTTGCCGGTACGAGCCCGCGAAGGCGTCCACGCCGTCGCTGAGGAGCTTGTCCGTGACGGCGTCCATGTCCACGCCCGCTTCCGCCAGAGCTGCGAGAGTGGCGTTGGCCTCCCGCTCGGTGCCCTCCAGCGTCAACGCGGAGACGCCGTGGTCCAGCGCCGCCTGCAGCGTGTCGGGCGGCATGGTGTTCACCGAGTCCGGCCCTATCAGGTTGTCGATGTAGAGCGTGTCGGGGTAGGCGGGGTTCTTGGTGCTCGTGCTCGCCCAGAGCGGACGCTGCACCTGCGCGCCCTGCGCCCGCAGTGCGGCGAAGTCGTCCCGCGCGAACCGCTCCTTGAACAGGGCGTACGCGGCGCGGGCGTTCGCTACCGCCGCCTTGCCCTGCAGCGACGCGTCGGCGCCGCCCTTCTCGAGAGCGCCGTCGACCGCCGTGTCCACGCGGCTCACGAAGAACGACGCCACCGACGCGACGCGTCCGAGTTCGCCGCCACGCTGCGCGAGCGCCTGCAGGCCGGCGATGTAGGCGTCCATCACATGCTGGTAGGCGTCCAACGCGAATATCAGCGTGACGTTGACGTTGATGTTTTCGCTGATGAGCTGCGTGATGGCGGGCAAGCCCTCGGGGGTTCCGGGAACCTTGATCATCACGTTCGGCTCACCGACCGCCGCCCAGAGGCGTCGGGCGTCTCGTACGGTGCCTTCCGTGTCGTAGGCGAGGGTAGGGGCGACCTCGAGCGAGACGAAGCCGTCGCGCCCGTCAGCCGCGTCGTAGACAGGGCGGAGCGCCTGCGCAGCGGCGCGGATGTCCTCGACCGCGAGCGCCTCGAATATCTGCGTAGGGGACTTCCCCTCGTGCGACAGCGCGGCGAGCGATTCGTCGTAGTCCGGGCTGCCGGAGATGGCCTTCTCGAAGATGGTGGGGTTGGACGTAAGGCCGGTGACGCCGCCCTCCACGAGCCGCTCCAGCTCGCCGTTCACCAGCATGTTGCGGCTGATGTAGTCCACCCAGGTGGACTGTCCGAGCGCAAGGTTCCGGCGGATGGTGTTCTCCATGATGCTGCCTCCTGACTTCACTCGTGGATTCACGCGCCCGCTGCAGCCCTGCGTTCGAGCGCTTTCACTTTCTCCAGCCTGCGGACGTGGCGCTCCTCGCCGGTGAACGACGCTCCGAGGAAGGCTGCGATGACCTCCCGGGCCGTCTCCGGGCCGATGACGCGCCCGCCGATGCAGAGCACGTTCATGTCGTCGTGTTCCACGCCCTGGTGTGCGGAGTACGTATCGTGGCACATCGCGGCGCGCACGCCAATGACCTTGTTTGCTGCGACGCTCGCGCCGACCCCGCTGCCGCAGACGATGACGCCGCGGTCGGCATCGCCACCGGCGACAGCCCGCGCGGCCAGGGCGGCGAAGTCGGGGTAGTCGTCGTCCGGGTCGAACTCGTGCGCACCGAGGTCGAGCACGTCGTGGCCCCATGCGCCGAGCATCGCGGCAACGTCGGTCTTCAACGTGAACCCTGCGTGGTCGGCTGCTATGGCTATGCGCACTGCGGCTCCCGGTGTTTCGTACTCTACGCACGCAGCGTCGCTGCGTGTACCCATATCGTAGCAGCAGTGCGGCTCGCGGGGGTTAACATTCCGTTCGGATGAACGCGGTCGATTCTCAAGGAGCGTCGTTTGCACGACGCTTAAGCGATGCCTCCGTCCGGCCTTTTCCGCGCCCTCCGGGACGCCGGGAGTGGGCGCTATAAAGCCCATAGCGCCATAACCTGCTCCGCGCTAAGCAGATGAGGCGCTACGGTGGGAAGAAAGAGGGGAGGGTGCCTAGGCGACGGGATTCTTGCGGGGCCTGCCGCGGCGCCGGCCGTCCGAGGTCCAGAAGTAGACGGTGGTGGCGGACCGGCGTACGTCCAGGTTCTTGCCCAGCGCTTGCGCTGCAGCGTTGAGCCTGCGCCGGATGGCCTGGGTCGTCTCGCCTTCTCCGGCTTCCAGCTTGCCTGCCTCTCCGGGAGCTACGCGCTGGATGTAGCCGATATATTCCTGCAGAAGTGCAGCCCGCTTGCCCGTCGCGCTGTTCGCTCGGGCTTCACCTATAGAAACGATGTCGAAAGTGGGCATGCCACTTACCTCCTGTGTACGGCAGCTGCATCGCATCGCCGCCCTTTGCGCGCAGAGGATAACGCACAGAAACCGG
>DAOUHT010000135.1:0-13028 GCA_034428375.1 Dehalococcoidia bacterium
CATCGTCCTCTGCGCCGCTGTTTTGCCCCACTGCTGAGGCAAAGGGCAGTTCTGAGGGGCGTCTAACTGCTGATGGGGACACTCCGCCCCCGGTTGCAGGCCAGCAAGCGCTCCGCACGACGCAGGTTGTAGGCCATGCACTTGAAGAACAGTTCCGTCGCGTTCCGTTCCAGGCCCATGTAGCGCACATGCCTGTACCCGTAGGACCGTTTCAGCGTCCCGAACACCTTTTCCACCGGCGAACGCAACCGCGATATCAGGGCGTTCCGTCGACGCTCCCAATGCGCCAACTCGGGATGGTGCTTGTTCCCGCGACGCATCGTCCTGTCCTTGATCTTCATCGCCTTCAGCCACTCGCTCCGCTCCTTCGTTCCATACGCCTTGTCCGCATACACTGCCGCCTCATCGCCGCTCACCAACTCATCCGCCACCTCCGTGTCATTCACGTTCGCAGGCGTGAACACCGCCTTCCGCACCAGCCCCGAACCCGCGTCCATCCCGATGTGCGCCTTGTAACCGAAGTAGGACTTGCCTCCCTTGCGCGTCCAGGCTGCATCCGGGTCAACCGGGCTCCTCCTTCCTGGGTGCTCCGGCGACGACGGCCGACGCGCCTGCGCCTCCACTATCGTCGCGTCCAGCAGCGTGCCATGCTTCACAAACAGCCCACGCTTATCCAACTGACGCGCCAACTCCTTGAACAGGCGATTCCCCAGCCCTCGCTCAGTGACTTCCTTACGGAACCGGCTCATCGTCGAGTGGTCGGGAACGTCATCCTCAATGGCAAGCCCCACGAACCGCTTGAACGATATCCGGTCCCACAGCGCTTCCTCCATTGCTTCGTCGGATGCGCCATACCACTGTTGGAGCACCATGATCTTCACCATCACCATCGGCGGGTAACTCGGGCGGCCCACTGCAGACGCGTAGATGCCGTTGACCAGTTTGGAAAGCCTCTTCCAGTCCACGATGGCTTCAATACGCTCCAGCTTCTCGTTCCGGCCAACCTTCTCAGGCAGCATCACGTCGACGAACGATTGCTCACTCAGTGGATTGTGCATGGCGAACCCCTCCTCTACGTCTTGGCCTGCACCAATAGTGAACCCACAGCAGAGTTATGCAAAGGTCTCCTCAAGAGAGAGGAGACAGACCTCCGCTCCACGGATGCGAGGTTCCTGCCTTCGCAGGAACGACGGGTCCACAGACCGCTCATGTCTAGTACGCCACCAGTTCTCTGAGTTTCGCTGCTATCTTCTCTGCCGTGGGCATGTAGGCCGCTTCCAGGGTGGGCGCGAAGGGCATCGCCGGAATCTCCGGGCCCGCGCAGCGCATCACCGGGGCGTCCAGGTACTCGAAGGCGTACTCCGCGATGAGCGCGCTTACCTCCGAGCCCACCGACACGGCGGCGTTGTCCTCGTGCACCACGAGCGCCTTGCTCGTCTTGCGCACCGACTCCAGCACCGTTTCGGTGTCGAGCGGCCGGAGCGTGCGGAGGTCGACGACCTCGACGCTCACGCCCTCGTTCTCCAGTTCGGCAGCCGCCTGCAGCGAGTAGTGCAGCGTGAGCCCGTACGTGATGATCGACGCGTCGGTCCCTTCGCGTTTCACCTCCGCCGAGCCGATGGGCACGACGTAGTCCTCGTCAGGCGTCTGGCCGCGCACCGAGCGATACGTGCGCTTGTGCTCCAGCACGATGACCGGGTCGTCGTCGCGGATGGCGGCTTTCAGCAGGCCCTTCGCGTCGTAGGGCGTCGACGGGGCAACGACCTTCAGGCCAGGCGTGTGGGCGAAATAGGACTCGACGCTCTGGGAGTGGTAGAGGCCACCGCGCACGTGTCCGCCGTACGGGGAGCGCAGCACCATGGGCACGTTCAGCTTCCCGTTGGAGCCGTAGCGGATGCGTGCCGCCTCGCCGATCATCTGGTTCACCGTCGGCCAGATGAAGTCTGCGAACTGCACCTCCGCGATGGGGCGGAGGCCGGAGAGCGCCGCGCCGACCGCGATGCCGGCTATCGAGGCTTCGGCGAGCGGGGTGTCGATGACGCGCTGCTCGCCGAACTCGTCGAGGAAGTCCTTCGTGGCGAGGAAGACGCCGCCGCGGCGTCCCACGTCCTCGCCCATCACGAACACGGAGTTGTCGCGCTCCATCTCCTCGCGCATCGCGTCGCGTATGGCTTCTATGACGGTTACTACGGCCATCGTTGCTCTCTCACGCTAGTCCTTCACGCCCATCCCCGAATCACCCCCATCCTAGCCTTCCCCCATCAAGGGGGAAGGGACCAAATGACCCCCGCCGCGTGCCCTGCCGGCGCTCTGGATTCCCGCCTTCGCGGGAATGACGGGTGCTGACGGTGACCACGGCCACCCTGCCAGGCACTCTGGATTCCCGCTTTCGCGGGAATGACGAATGGGAGCGGGAATGACGGGTGCTGACGGGGGAAGGGACCAAACACTGCCATCGCTACGTCTCGCTCGTGACGTGGCGGAAGACGTCCTCGTCGCTGGGGAAGGGGGCGGCCTCTGCAGAGTCGGTCGCCATGTTGATCTCTTCCCGTGCGCGCTTCTTCATTGCGGCGTCGCGCTCCTCGGAGAGCAGGCCTGTGCCTGAGAGGAGCGCGTGCAGCTTCTCCAAGGGGTCGCGCTTCCGGGCTTCCTCAATCTCCTCGGGGTCGCGGTAGACGGTGTCGTCGTCGTCGCTGGTGTGCGGGAGGTAACGCTCGACGTCGAACTCGACGATGCTCGGCCCGCCGCCCATCGCCGCGAGCTGCACCGCGGTCGACGCCGCCAGGTAGGAGGCGCGCACGTCCGTGCCGTCGACCGTCGTGCCCGGCATCGCGTAGCCCTCGGCGCGCAGCGCGTAGCGCTCGATAGCCATCTGGCGCGACATGGGAACGGAGATGGCGTACTTGTTGTTCTCCACGAAGAAGACGATGGGCAGCTTGTGGATGGAGGCGAAGTTCATCGCCTCGTGCACCTCGCCCTGGCTCGTCGTGCCGTCGCCGAAGAAGCAGGCTACGACCGTGTCCTCGCCGCGCATCTTCGCGCCGAGCGCCCAGCCGACAGCCTGTGGCACGTGCGTGCCGATGACGTTGGAGTGGTTGATGAACTTCAGCTCCGGGGCGGCCCCGTGCTGGGGGAACTGGCGCGCGCCGGAGAGGGGTTCGCCGTCCCGCGCGAGGAAGCCCCGCAGCGAGTCCTCCGCCGTGAGGCCGAGAGCTGTCGTTACTGCAAGATCTCGGTAGTAGGTGAAGCAGAAGAAGTCCTGCGCGTTCTTCCGGAGAGCCCAGACGGAAGCGAGCTGCGCGGCCTCGTGGCCCTGGCTCGAAGCGACGATGGCGGCCTTGCCCTGGCGGTTCATCGCCCATACGCGCTCGTCCAGCGTACGAACGAGGAGCATGGTGGCGTAGATGTCCAGCAGGTCTTCTGTGGTAAGCGAATCTGCCGGCGCATCCGGGAGGTTGGTCTGCAGTTCCGCATCTGCCATCGTGGTTCGATTATCCCACACCTACTACCCAGCCTCGCACGCGTGATGCGGGACGTTTTCGGCGCATTCGGGGCAGGCGCTAGCTCAGTCTCATGATGGAGTACCCCGGCACATCGTGATCGGGTCCGTCCATCAGGAAATCGGGGAACGTGAAGTCATCATCGTGGAAGGTTGGGAGTTGCCTGCCCGCCCGCAGGAACTCCCCGGGCAGCCACATCGTGCCCTCCGTGTCCCACGACCACATCATCGTTGCGCCTGCCGCCGTGCTCCAGCGGACGAGTGGAGTGGTCAACAGTCCCGCGAACGTCATGTGGACTCCGTCCCACTGCTCCGCAACAAGGCTCCAGTCCGGTACGAGCGTTCCAACGCCCACGTAGCCGGGTGTGTTGGTATTCCTGTCGACGCGGGGGAATGAGACGCACAGGCTGTGCCAGTCTTCCGGCGTCGATATCTCCAGGACCCGCGCAGATTCGCCAATCTCCGCTACGAACCGGCGCTGCTCGGACGACGGCGGCCAGTCTCCTATCGACCCTGCGATGACGACGTCCGCGCACGAGCGCTCCCCTTGCAGCGTGGCGGTCAGCCGCCACTGCGTATGGCGCTGCGCGTAGTCCTCCCACCCCAGGTTTCGCTCAGGAGACCTCATATCCGACTCCCGCTGGCCGTCGGTAACGAGCACCTGGCGCGTCCCATCCATCGGAGCCGTCCACCAAGAGGCCGCAGGATGCGACTCTACTTCGTGCGCCAGGTCTGAGAGGCGCGCGCCTTCCGTGAGCGCAGCTGGAACGGTCCAGCCGAAAATCGGGGACCATGGGCTCAAGGGTTCCAGCGCGACCGTGGCGTACGCGAACGCCTGCGCGGGCGCAAGGGCACGATCGAGCGGGACAAGGTCTCGCTCGATCGTTCGCAGGAAGTTGCAACCCACCGGGCAGCGCAGCAGTGATTCTGCCAACTCGTGAGTCATCAGCCTCAATGCTACGCTCGGAACGAGACGACCCGCCATTTCCGGTTGCGCAATCGCACTTAAAGGTGCGATGCTCTTGGCGTGAACGACCGGGAGTTCGTCAGGCGCGCAAGGGCCTACGCCAGGAAGACGGGTCAGGGATTCCTGTTCAACCCGAGACTTGGCAAGGGGAGCCACATGGGCATCTACGTGGGAAAACGATTCACCATACTGCCACACGGAGAGATACGCCCAGGCACCTTCTATGGCATGCTCCGCGACCTGGGCATAGACCGGAAGGAGTTCTGAACCATGCGTTACGCCTATCCATGCCGGATATTCCCCGACGAGGGCGGCTTCCTCTGCGCCGAGTTCCGCGACGTTCCTGAGGCCCATACCGGATGGCCAACCCGCGAGCAGACCCTCTTTGAGGCCGAGGATGCTCTCGCCGCTGCGCTCGCGGCATACGTCTACCTTCACCGGGAGATACCCACTCCCAGTCCTTCGCTCGAAGGTGAAGATGTCATCTCCGTACCGCCCATCGTCGCGGCGAAGCTCGCGCTCTATACGGCGATGCGGGAGCAGCGCATCACGAACGTTGCACTCGGAGAACGCCTGGGGCTCAGTGAGTCCACGGTGCGGAAGCTGGTGGACCCCGACCACCGCTCCCACATCAGTTCGGTGATGAAGGCGCTGCGAGCGGTCGGGCGCAACCTCGTTGTCGAGGACAGGGCTGCCTGAGGCGCTCCGGTGTCAGGAATGAGGAGTACACCATGGCAGTTAGCAACGTTCCTCTCCTGCCCAATAGGCGGACCATACGCCCTTCCCTTGCAGCACTCTTGTCCAAGGGATTCTTCTACCAACCATCTTTTCGATTCGGCGCTTGTCTTCCGTGAACCGCTCAGCTTGTGCATCAACATTTGCTTTAGCAGCACCCAACCCTAGGGCGGCATAGCCACCCTTCCTCAACTCATCAGCGCTCAGGTGACGGTGGCTCGTCAGGAGGGCGGCATCCGCCGCCCTCCTAAGTTGAGCGACGCTTCGATCTCGCTCCTTCCATTGAGCCCGCAGCGGACGCAGATCTATACCTTGCGACCTCAGGATGTCAGCAATTTTCTTGTCCGGCATCTTTGGACTCATATCAAGCTCATACCCCGCTACAATCATATCCAATAGGAGAAGTGCCCAGGTGCAGCAACCAAGGGACGTGCTCGTCCGATTCCATGAGATCGGGCTGAAGGGGAAGAACCAGCCGATGTTCGTGCGACGGCTCGTCGAGAACCTCGAACGGGCGACGGCCGGGCTTGGCGTCGAGCGGGTGTGGGCGACGCGGATGCTGGTGCGGATGCGCCTCGCGCCGGAGGCGGACTGGGAGGCGGTGCGGGCGCGGGCGGCGACGGTGTTCGGCGCGGTGAAGTTCAGCATCGCGGCACGCGCAGAGCCTGAGTACGAGGCGGTTTCGGCACTGCTCCACGAGACGGCGGACGCACGTTCATTCGGAACCTTCCGCATATCGGCGAACCGGACCGACAAGACGTTCCCCCTCACCTCCCACGACCTCAACGTGCGGCTCGGCGACGAGATACGCGAGGCCTCCGGCGCGCGCGTCGACCTTTCGCACCCCGAAGCCGACTTCCGGGTGGTGGTGGGGCGCGAAGACGCGTTCGTGTACGCGGACGACTACCGGGGGGCGGGCGGGCTGCCCGTCGGCACTGGCGGCAAGGTCGCGGTGATGATGTCGGGCGGCATCGACTCGCCGGTCGCGGCGTGGCGGATGATGCGGCGCGGCTGCAAGGCGGTGCTCGTGCACTTCCACTCCTTCCCGCTCGTCGAAGGGCGTTCTCGGGACAAGGCGAAGGAGCTCGCGGAGTCGCTCAACGGCTGGCAGTACGACACCCGCCTCCACCTCGTGCCGTTCGCCGACGTGCAACGCCGCGTGATACTGGAGGTGCCGGGCCCGCTGCGCGTCGTCGCGTACCGGCGCTTCATGGTGCGCATCGCGGAGGCGATCGCCGTGCGGGAGGGGGCGCAGGCGCTCGTGACCGGCGAGAGCCTCGGGCAGGTCGGCTCGCAGACGCTGCGCAACATCGCGACCGTCGACGAGGCAGCGTCGATGCCGGTACTGCGCCCGCTCGTCGGCATGGACAAGAGCGAGATCATCGACCAGGCGCAGGCCATCGGGACGTTCGAAACGTCCATCCAGCCGGACGAGGACTGCTGCACGCTGTTCGTTCCGCGCTCGCCGGCGACCGCCGTGCGTCCGGAGCATATCGCCGAGCACGAGGCGCAGCTGGACGTGGGCGCGCTTGTGGCGGAGGCGGCGGGGGCGGCCGAGGTGTTCGAGTACCACGTGCCGACAAGATGAATCAACATCGATGGGCAGGATGGACAGGATAAGGGGTGAGGACTGCGAGGTTGCGCGCTAAGGAACCTCTGAACAAGCGAACGTTCTCCGAGAGATGTTTCGGCTCCGCCTCCGGCTTCGCTCAACATGACAGGCAGGGGAGGCGAGGGCGCACTAAAGCGCGTCCTGCCTCCGCAGGAACGACGAGGCGGACTTGTTCAGACTATCCCTAAGTGCGGGAGCGACGAGGTTGGACGCGGGAGCTATGCGTTATCCAGTTCCTCTTTGGAGATGCCGAGGTTACCGATAATCCTGAGAAGCGTTCCCTGTTTCAGGTCCCGGTTCCCATGGCGCGGTATCGGTGACGTGGCGCCTGTTCTGTCGTTTGCCCAGATCTCATGGCTGCCGCGCGCCTGACGAACAAAGACGCAGCCCAACCTTCACAATTTGCGAGTGAGTTCCCCATAGGTCAAACAGATACCTCCAGCACCTCGGGCGTGGAGGACAAGGCGGCCTCCGTTTCCAGTGGCGCTATGCCCGGAGGCAGGGCATATCCACGCTCCCCGTAGGTGCGGATGGTCTCTGTCACGACGCTTTCAAGAATGGCGAGAGTCTCGTCCGGGGTGCCGCCCCAGGCGACGCAGTTGGGGAAGGCGGGAACCTCCGCCATGTACATGTCCGGCTCCGTCGACTCCGCAGGGGGATACAGGGCACAGAGCAACCGGTAGCGCTTCACTTCAGTGGTCATCGTTATGCCTCTCCTGACGGGTGAGGGGCCGCCCTTACGGTTGCGCGGGCCAGACGTGCTTCTCTGCCCGGCCATTGTAGCATCCTGAGACCTGCCCACGGAGGAACCCCATGTCGCGCGAACGCGCCCGGAACGAGCGTCGTGGGACCGCTGACGCTCCCGTCACGTTTGACGCGCCACGCCGCCGGTGGTAACAAGCGGGGAAGTCTCAAAAACCAGGGAGGAACCCCCATGTCACGCGAAATCGACGAAGTCAAACGGGAAGTCGCCATCGCCAACCGCGTCCTGTCGGAGATGGGACTCGCCACGCACATCCTCGCCTCGCTTGGGCACGTCAGCATGCGCGTCCCGAACCAGCCGGACCTGTTCGTCGTGAAGGGGCGTGGCTACGCGACAGACGCCCTGCCCGTCGTGCGACCGGAGGAGATGATCGTCGTCGACATGGACGGCAATTTCATCGACGGCCCGAAGGGCACCTCGCAGTGCTACGAGGTCAAGATGCACTCCTGCATCTACCGCGAGCGTCCGGAGGTGTTGTCCGTCGTCCACACGCACCCCCGCTACACCAACGTCCTCGGCCTCAATGACGTGAAGCTCAAGCCGATGTCGAACGAGGGGCACCAGCTCGTGCGGAACGACATCCCCGTCTTCCCGCACTCCAAGCTCATCATCACGGAAGAGGACGGCATGCAGGTGGTCGGGGCCATCGGCAACAGCCCCGCGCTCCTGCTGCGCGGCCACGGCGCGGTGACGACGGGGCGCAACATGGAGCAGTCCGTGATGAACATGCTGCACTTGGAGGAGCAGTCGCGCCTCAACTGGGTGGCGCTCGCCGCGTTCGGCCCGGACTACAAGGGCATCCCGGACGAGAGCATGGACGAGTTCGCCGCGGGTCAGGCCGCAATGAGCCAGGCCCCGCATCTCGCGCGCCCGCTCGCCAACATGCCCCCCATCCCCATGGGCGGCGTCTGGAAGTACTACACGGAACTGGTGAGCAAGGACCTGTAGGGGGCGGAGCGCGGCATGCAAGGCGAGGCGGACATCGTCTGCCAGGAGTGTGGACGCCGGAACGGCCCTGGATCACGGTTCTGCGACAGTTGCGGCAACCGCATCGACGGGACATGCACGAATTGCGGGCACCAGAACGAACCCGAGGCCAAGTTCTGCAATAGCTGCGGGCAGCGTCTCTACGGGGAAGCGAGGCGTGCGACATCGGAGCAAGTTCCAACCAGTCCGGCATTGGGGGCCAGCGTGTGCCCTCGCTGCCTGCACCGCAACGATGAAGGGTCGCAGTTCTGCTACAGTTGCGGGCTACCGCTTACGGGTGAGAACGCGAGAGCCAGTCCGCGCGTCGTGGCAGCCTTCCAACAGGGCACACCCGGCGGATTCTGGGTGCGCGCCGTCGCTATCGTTATTGACTTCATCGTTCTCACAGTCCTGGACTGGGGGATCTACCTGCTGCTCGGCGAGGATTTCTCTACCTACTCCGATTACGACGCTCCATTGGTGTTCGCTGACCTTGTCATCCTGGTTACCAACCTCCTCTACGCTCCGGTACTCATCGGCCTTTGGAGTACCACTATCGGCAAGCGTGCTCTGAACCTGTACGTCCTGCGAGCCGATGGCACCCGTTGCGGCTTCGGGCTCGCGCTTGGCCGTTCTCTCGCTTCTATCCTTTCCGCGCTCATGCTCGGCATCGGTTACCTCATGGTTGCCTTCCGCGAAGACAAACGCGCCCTTCACGACCTCATCGCCGGCACAGCGGTGATACAGCGCTCGTGAGCGCCCTCGGCATCCTCCTCATCTCTGTTGCCCCAGGCCTGTTCTGGCTATGGTTCTTCATCAGGTTAGACCGCATCCGGCCCTCCTCACGCCGCTGGATAGCGCTGAGCTTCATCTTCGGAATGCTCTTCACCATCCCCGCCGTGGTGGTCGAAGCGCTTCTCCTGCAGGATGACCCATTCGAACCCGGCGCGACGCTCGCTTCCGTGTCCGTCGCCATGCTCTTCGTCGTAGGCCCGGTGGAGGAGGCAAGCAAGTTCCTGGCGATCCGGCTGGCGGTCTATCGTTCGCTCTACTTCGAAGAGCCTATGCACGGGCTGGTGTACGGTGCGGCAGCGAGCCTGGGCTTCGCCTCGCTGGAGAACCTCTTCTACGTGCTCACTTTCGGGCCGGAGGTCATGATTCTTCGAGCCCCGTTCAGCACGCTTGCGCACCTCGTTTTCGGAAGCCTATGGGGATACGGGTTGGGGATGCGACGCGCAGGCCACGGAGCGTGGATCGTATGGGTTGGTCTGGTTGGCGCAGCAGTCTTCCACGCCACATCCAATATCCTGCTGTTCACCGACGCTCCGTGGTTTGCACTCCTGCTAGATGGGGTCGGCGCGGTAGCAGCCTACCGGCTATTCAAGTGGGGGCAGAGGGTTTCGCCGTTTCGATACCGTCAGAATATCCCGCTGATGCCCTGCACGGAATGCGGGCGCTTCATGCGGATCATCAGTACTTTCTGCCAGTTCTGCGGCGCCAAGCAGGCTATGCGAAACGCCAATTTCATCGTCTGCGGCAACTGTGAATCCATGAACCGTCCCTACGCCACCTACTGTACGCAGTGCGGGGACAGGCTGCTGAGGCGGCTGCCGAATCCGTAAGGCGCGCAGCAACTGACCAACCCGATGTACTCTACCCACGAGCGACAAGGTACTCGTCGATGTGGCCGACGGCGTGAGCACTTCGCTCGCCAACATGCCCCCAATCCCCATGGGCGGCGTCTGGAAGTACTCGTGGAGCCGGTGAGCAGGGGATCTGTAGCGGGAGGACGATCGCGGGCATGGACATGGTCATCGACACATACGAACGCGCGGTTGCGGCCATACCCATTTCGGCGAGGCGGATAAGCGCGGGTATAGTGGATGGGGTTGTACCTCTTGTGCTGCTCTACCAGGTCCCCGTTCCACTTTCCTTGCTGCCAGAGTTGGAGCAGCCGTGGGATATTCTCCCTCGCGTATGGCTCCTGCTTCCTCTGGCTGGATACTTCGCTCTGTATTCCCTTCTCTCTCACTGGCGTTGGGGGAGACCCCTCGGCAAGCAGATACTCCGCCTTTCCGTAGTCCGTGCGGATGGCTCGCAGTGCTCCCCCTGGAGGCTGAGCTGGCGTGAACTGGGTCGAGGAGCCTCACTGGTCTTCGTGGCGCTCCCACTCCTGCCGCCCAGAGAAAGTTCCCCCGACCTTGGAATCTCCGGCGGCTTAATCGTATTGGGCATATGGACGGTCTGTTTCGCCGCCGCTGTCTGGATCGTCTGCCCCGTCATCTTCTGGAAACGCGGCTTACACGATCACATCGCGGCCACAGTAGTCATCGGGGACGCTCCCAGAATGGAAGTCCAGCCCTCCGCGCATCTACAGCAAGATATATTAGGACTGATGATTGTTCTCATACTGGCTCCCGTGTTGGTGGTGGCCGCGGCGCTCACTCCAAACGTACCAACGTTCATGGGGGTATTCCTGGCAGGCTATCTCGCCGTGGATACGTACGACCGGTACAAGAACGGTTACCGCCCTCCCGGCAGGCGGATGGACTAGTTCCGAGCTCAGGTAGGGGTGCGGGCGCGCAGCGCCTGACCAACCCTATATACTTGCGCCCCATGAGCGACAAGGTACTCGTCGATGTGGCAGACGGCGTGGGGACGATCACGCTGAACCGGCCGGGGCAGCACAACGCCATCGACTTCGAGATGTGGAGGCTGCTGCGCGATGCTGCGCTGCGGGTGGGCGCGGACGAGAGCGTGCGCGTCGTCATTCTCACGGGCGCGGGAGAGAAGGCTTTCTCGGCGGGCGCCGACATCAAGGATTTCCCGGCGCACCGGAGCAACAGCGACCTCGCCCGCGACTACGCGGAGGCCTTCGAGGGGGCGCTCGACGCCATCGAGCAGATGCCGAAGCCGGTCATCTGCATGATCCGCGGGATATGCGTCGGCGGGGGCTGCGAGCTGTCGATGGCGGCGGACCTGCGCATCGCGGCGACTGGCAGCACGTTCGGGGTGCCGGTCGCGAAGATCGGGGTGCTCGTCGGCTATAACGAGATGCGGCGACTCTTACACCTCGTAGGACCCGGACACGCCGCCAACCTCCTGCTGACCGCGCGGCGCATCGATGAGCAGGAAGCGCTGCGCATCGGGCTGCTGTCGGAGGTTGTCGACGCCGACCGGCTGGTGGAGCATACCTACGGCCTGGCAAGGGAGATGACGACGTACGCCCCACTTTCACAGTCCGCGCACAAGCGCATCATCCGCACGGTTCTTGCGAAACCCAGTCTCACAGCCCTCACCGATGAGGAGCGCTGGCTGCCTCTTTCCATCTTCGACACGGAGGACGGACAGGAGGGGTACCGGGCCTTCATGGAGAAGCGCCCACCGCGCTTCCACGGGAGGTAGGGCGATGCGCAACCCTGCGTGCGATCCCCGCAGTACCCTCACCCTCGCCCTCTCCCCTTGTAGGGAGAGGGGATCAGACACCCCTGAGAGATTCCTCGGCTCCGCTCGGAATGACAAGGTCCTGCGAAGGTTGGGGAGGTAGCCGATGCCTCCCATGCCGCTGGAGGGCGTCACGGTCCTCGACTGCACGCAGGTCATGGCGGGGCCGTTCTGCACGATGCTGCTCGCGGACATGGGGGCGGACGTCATCAAGGTGGAGAAGCCGGGCGGCGACGACTCCCGGCGGATGGGGCCGCCGTTCATCAATGGGGAGTCCGCGGCGTTTCTCGGCATCAACCGCAACAAGCGGAGCATCGTCCTCGACCTGCGGAACGAGGTCGACCGCAGCGCCTTCCGGCGCATCGCTCAACAGGCCGACGTCATCGCCGAGAATTTCCGTCCCGGCACGATGGAGCGGCTCGGCCTCGGGCCTGTGGAACTGCGTGAGGAGCATCAGGAGCTCATCTGGGTCTCCATCTCCGGCTTCGGGCAGACGGGTCCCTACGCCAGCCGTCCCGGATACGACCTGCTGGCGCAGGGCATGTCCGGCATGATGAGCGTGACCGGCTACCCGGGCTCGCCGCCGGTCAAGGTGAGCATCCCGCTCGCCGATCTGAGCGCGGGGCTGTTCGCGGCGAACGGCGTGCTTGCCGCCTACATCCACCGGCTCAAAACGGGCGAGGGGCAGGTCATCGACACGTCGCTGCTCGAGGCCGCCGTCGCGCTCACCGTCTGGGAAGCGGCCGAGTACTGGGGCTCCGGCGTCGTGCCCGGCCCCAAGGGGTCGGCGCACCGGCTCGTCGCGCCCTACCAGGCGATGGAGAGCGCCGACGGCTACTTCAACATCGGCGTGGCGAACCAGGCGAACTATGAGCGTCTCTGCGCCGCGCTCGAGCGCCCCGACCTGCTCACCGACGCCCGCTTCGCCTCGAACCCGGACCGCGTCCGCAACTACGAGGCGCTCGCCGAGGAGATACAGCGTACGACGCGCACGCGCACGTCCGGCGAGTGGCTGGCCGTGTTCGAGGCCGCGGGCGTCCCT
>DAOUHT010000136.1:0-20113 GCA_034428375.1 Dehalococcoidia bacterium
GGTTCCTGCCTCCGCAGGAACGACGGAAGGGGATGGGAACGACGGAGGGGGTGGGACGCGGGGGCGGTTCGCGAACCGCCCCTACACCGGGCGAGGTTGCGCGGCCCCTACACCGGGCGAGGTTGTGCGAGAAGGCGCGGGCCTCCGCAGGATGGTTCGACAGGCTCACCATGAGCGGGCGTGGGGGCACCATGAGCGAGGGCGGGGGCACCATGAGCGAGGGCGGGGGCACCATGAGCGGGCGTGGGGGCACCATGAGCGGGCGTGGGGGCACCATTGGCGGGCGTGGGGGCACCATGAGCGGAGAGCGGGACCATGAGCGGAGAGTGGTTCATTATGAGTGGAGGGGGCGGGGTTCCTGCCTCCGCAGGAACGACAGAAGAGTAGTATCATTTGGGAGGATAGAGGCAGGATGACTGGTACGACGTACGCGATAGAAGCGACAGACATCTACAGGCAGTTCGGCGAGGTGCACGCCGTCGAGGGCGTCAGCCTCGCGGTGAGTCCGGGCGAGATATACGGATTCCTCGGCCCGAATGGGGCCGGCAAGACCACGACCCTCCGGATCCTGACGACACTGCTCCTTCCGTCGAGCGGCAGCGCGACGGTTGCCGGGTTCGACGTGGTGTCGGAGGCGGTGCAGGTCCGGCTGAGAATCGGGACGGCGCTGCAGGATGTGGGGCTGGACCCGAAGCAGAGCGGCCTGGAACTGCTGCGCCTGCAGGGCTCGTTGTACGGCCTCTCCCGGAGGGAGACGAACCGCCGCATCGAGGAGCTCGAGCACCTCGTCGACATCGGCGACGCGATCAAGCGGATGATCGGGACGTACTCGGGGGGTATGAAGCGCCGGCTCGACCTCGCGGCGTCGCTCATCCACGCGCCGGAGGTGCTGTTCCTCGACGAGCCGACGACAGGCCTCGATCCCATCAGCCGCTCCCGCGTGTGGGAGTACGTGCGCGCCATCAGCCGGGAGATGGGCGTGACCATCTTCCTGACGACGCAGTACCTGGAGGAGGCGGACGCGCTCGCGGAGCGCGTGGGCATCATCAATCACGGCGTGGTGTCGGCGGAGGGCACGCCAGCCGAACTGAAGCGGTCGGTTGGCTCCGACGTGATCGTTGCGACCGTGGGCGAGCCGGAGCAGGGCCGCGCCGCGCTGGAGCGTGTGCGTTCCGTCCAGCAGGTGGACGTGTACGAGAACGAGATATCCATCTCAACGGCGAACGGCGCCGCGCTGGTAAGCGACGTTGCGCTCGCGCTCAACCAGGCGGGAGTCACGGTGAGCTCGCTCACGCTGCGGACGCCGACGCTGGACGACGTGTTCCTGCACGTCACCGGCGCGCGCATGGAGGCAGCGGCGGAAGACGCCGAGGCCGAAGACGTGGAGCACGACGGGGAGCCGCAGGGGGTGGCCTCGTGACCACCGCAACACGCTCCATGACGCCGGTAACGGCGCGCCGGGCCGGGTTCCTGCGCGACGTGATGAGCCTGGGCGGGCGGGCACTGCGCTCCATCCCGCGCGACGTGGAGACGCTCATCCCGGCGCTCATCATCCCGGTGTTCTTCTTCGTCATCAACGTGGGAGCGCTCCAGGACCTGACCGAGATACCGACCGGGGCCGCCTCGGAGGGGTTCGACTACAAGGCGTTCCAGATACCCGTCGCCATCCTGTTTGCGGTAACAGGGCTGAGCCGCGCAAACATACTGGTGCTGGACATCCAGAATGGCTACTTCGACCGTCTGGCGCTGTCGCCGGTGAACCGGCTGGCGATGCTGCTGGGGTTCATGGTAGCGGACATGGCGCTCGCGGTGGCGATGTCGGTGCCGGTGTTCATCCTGGCGTTCGCGATCGGCGTGGACTTCGCGACAGGGCTCCTCGGCATCGTCGCGCTGCTCGTGCTCACGGTCATCTGGGCGATCGCCTACAACGGCTTCCCGTACGCCATCGCGTTGAAGACGGGCAATCCGGCGGCGGTGAACTCCAGCTTCATCATCTTCTTCCCGGTGGTGTTCCTGAGCCCGGTGTTCGTTCCGCAGGAAGCGATGACCGGCTGGATGGAGACCATCGTCCGCTACAACCCGGTGACCTACCTGCTGCGCGGGATGCGCTCGCTCATCAGCGATGGGTGGGTGCCGGAGGACATCCTCGTGGCGCTCGTGGGCATCGCGATCATCGGCATCGTGACGATACCGCTGGCAGCGCTGGCGTTGCTGGGGCGGGTGCGGAGGTCGTAGGGGGAGTCCTCACCCGCCGCTGCGCGGGGTGGTTCGACAGGCTCATCATGAGCGGGCTGTCCCATCACCGTGAGCGGGGTATCCCATCACCATGAAAGGGGGACGCCCCGCCGAGGGCGGAGAGGGCACCCACAAGAGGTGCCCCTACACCAAGCCGTCCGAGACATGTTTCGGCTCCGCTCGACATAACAGCCGTCCCACCCCGACGCCCCGGCCCCGCCGTGTGACCTGCGGTCACGCTGGATTCCCGCCTTCGCGGGAATGACGGGGAAGGGCGGGAATGACGGGGGCATAGGGCTGCGGGGTTCCTGCCTGTGCAGGAACGACGGGGGAACCCCCGAGAGGTGTTTCGGCTCCGCTCAACATGACAATGCCGCGCCGCACCGACTGGCGTGGCGTGTATGGTAGGGGCCTCATGGAGAGCGGCCCCGCGCGCATACAGCAGTTGCCCCGTCTGTGGCCGTCGCGCGCCTACTACGGCTGGGCAATCGTCTTCACGAGTTTCTTCATCTCCATAGCGCAGGTGCCGATGTACGGCCCTGTCTTCTCGGTGTTCGTGAGGCCCATCGAGGACGAACTCGGGTGGTCGCGCACGACGATAACGGTGGCGTTCACGGTGGGGAGCCTGGGAGGCGCGCTGCTGGCCTCGGTCGTCGGTCCGATAGTGGACCGGTACGGGGCACGGGGCGTGATGAGCGTGACCGGGCTGCTGGTGACTGTGGGACTGCTTGCGATCGCGGCGATGAGCGAGCCGTGGCATTTCTGGGTGGCGTACGGGGTGGCGCGAACCGTGTCGGTCGCGGGCGTGGGGCTCGGCACTTCGGTTGCCATCGCGAACTGGTTCATCCGCAAGCGCGGACGCGCCATCGCGATGCGCGCCGCCGGGCAGCGCACCGGGCAGGCCATCGTGCCGCTGCTCATCCTGCCGGTGCTGCTTTCGCTGGGCTGGCGCGAGTCGTTCGTGGTGCTGGGGGTCGTGGCGGCGCTTTTCATCACCATTCCGTCGATGATGTTCATCCGGCGAAGGCCGGAGGACTTCGGGCTGCGCCCCGACGGGGACAGCGCTCCGGTTCACCCCCATCCCCGCATCGTTTGCGGGGCAGGCTCTAACCTTCCCCCATCAAGGGGGAAGGGACCAGGCGAGGTTCCTGCCTTCGCAGGAACGACGGAGGTTCACCCTCACCCTGACCCTCTCCCGTCAAGGGAGAAGGGACCGGGCGAGGTTCCTGCCTTCGCAGGAACGACGGAGGTTCACCCTCACCCTGACCCTCTCTTGTCAAGGGAGAGGGGACCAGGCGAGGTTCCTGCCTTCGCAGGAACGACGGAGGATCACCCTGACCCTCTCCCGTCAAGGGAGAGGGGACCAGGCGAGGTTCCTGCCTTCGCAGGAACGACGGAGGTTCACCCTGACCCTCTCCCGTCAAGGGAGAAGGGACCAGGCGGGGTTCCTGCCTTCGCAGGAACGACGATAGAGGCAGAGGAGTATTCGTGGACGCTTCGGCAGGTGCGGGCGACGCGGACGCTCTGGCTGCTGACCCTGGGGATGGCGGCCGGGCTTTCGGCGCAGATCGCCATCAACGTGCACGCGGTGGCGAACTTCGAGGACAAGGGCATCTCGCAAGGGCTGGCCGTGACGGTGGCGAGCATCTTCACCGGCGTGGCGGCGGTCTCGATGATGGGCTGGGGGATGCTGGTGGAGCGCATCCACGTGCGCTACGTGAGCATGGCGGCGATGGGGCTGTTCTTCCTGGCGATGGGCGTGCTGCTCGTGGCCGAGACTTACCCGATGGCGGTGCTGTTCGCCGTGCTGTTCGGCCTCGGGACGGGTGGGTGGACGGTGGCGCAGATGATCATGATTCCGAACTACTTCGGGCGTCTGCACGCGGGGTCCATCAAGGGGTTCATCTCGCCGGTCGAGGGACTGCTGGGCATCAGCGGGCCGCTGGTGGCGGCGTTCGTGTTCGATGCGACCGGGAGCTACGACGCTGCGTTCGTCGCAGCCGCCGCGACGTTCGCCGTGGGCTGCCTCGCGTTCTACCTCGCGAAGCCGCTGCGCGCGCCGACGACGGCGGGAGCGGCGGCCTGATGCGCGAGCAGCAGCACCATCAACCGCTCTCCCGGCTCTGGCCGTTCAAGAACATCTTCTATGGCTGGGCGATCGTCGGCACGTCTGTCGTGGTGACGTTCGCGCAGGTGTCGATGTACGGACCTGTGCTGTCCGTGTTCGTGACGCCCATCGAGGAGGAGTTGGGATGGGCGCGCTGGGAGACCGCCATGGCGTTCACCATCGGCAGCCTGGGCGGGTCGATTGGGTCGGCGGCGGTCGGGCATCTGCTGGACCGGTATGGCGCGCGGACGGCGGTGGTGGTTGCAGGGATGATAGTGACCGCGGCGTTGCTGGGGCTGGCGGTCATGCAGGAGGTGTGGCAGTTCTGGTTGTTCTTCGGGGTGGGGAGGACGGCTGCGCTCACCGGCGTGAACCTGGGACTCACGGTTGCGCTGGGCAACTGGTTCATCCGTAAGCGCGGGCGGGCGGTGTCATTCATGAGCATCGGCCTGCGGGCGGGGCAGGCGCTCGTGCCGCTGGTGATCGTGACGCCGCTCATCCTTGCCTATTCGTGGCGGCACGCCTACTTCGCGCTTGCGTTGATGGCGTTCCTGTTCATCGCGCTCCCCGGCTGGCTGATCATCCGGCGCAGACCGGAGGACTACGGTCTGCTGCCTGACGGGGGGAGGGGACCAGGCGAGGTTCCTGCCTCCGCAGGAACGACGAACAGTGGCGCAGGAACGACGAACAGTGGGGCAGGGACGACGAACGGTGGAGCAGGGACGACGAACGGTGGCGCAGGAACGACGAACGGTGGCGCAGGAACGACGAACAGTGGGGCAGAAATGACGGACGGGGAGGTGTCGTTCACGCTGGCGGAGGCGAAGCGCACCCCGGCGTTCTGGCTGTTGACGATCGCGACGATGACGGTGATCTTCGCGCAGACTGCGGTGAACGTGCACGCCGTTCCGAGCGTGGAGGACCGTGGGGTGAGCCAGGCGTTCTCGGGAGCGTTCGTCTTCATCATCATGGGGACGGCGGCGCTCTCGGCCTATGGGTGGGGCGCGCTGATGGACAAGTTCCACGTGCGATGGGGGACGGCCATAGCCACCGTGTTCTCAGCGGTCGCCATGATCATCCTCATGTTTGCGGACAACATCCTCATGGCGTCGATATTCGGGGTACTGTTCGGACTCGGCACGGGCGGCTGGACGATCGCGCAGACGATGCTGTTCGCCAACTACTTCGGGCGGCGGCACCTTGGCGCGATACGCGGGCTGTCGCAACTGCTGTCCGCGCCGCTCTCCTCGTTCGGGGCCGTGCTGGCGGGCGTGATCCAGACCGCGACGGGCAGCTATACGCTGGCGTTCCTCATATTCTTCGGGGCGCTGGTGATCGTGGTGCTGGCGCTGCTGCTGGCGACGCCGCCGCGGAAGCCTGTGGGTTCACCCTCAGCCTAGCCTTCCTCCATCAAGAGACCCTTGCGTAATTGCCTTCAGCGCAGCGCGGCTCTTCCCACCCACCCGCCCGTACGCTCGTGGGGGACACCGCGGGCTAAAGCCCGTGGCAGAGGGGATTCCCCCTCTGCACTCCCCGTCATCCGGCAGTCTGTGCTGTGGTTCGACAAGCTCACCATGAGCGGTCTATCTCTGAGAGATGCACATCCACGAGCGGGACAAGGGGGAAGGGATGCACTTGAGCGCGGAACAGGGCGCCCACAAGGGGACGCCCCTACGCCAGGCACCGCCCATTCACGCCGCCGGTTCACCCCCTTCCTAGCCCTCCCCAATCGAGGGGGAAGGGACCTGCCCGCCCGCTCACGGACCGAACGCCACGAGGCGCGGAGGCTGCTATGCTCGCTCCATGGCGACGGGTAACGCATGAGCGCGTCAGGCCGGCGGAGGCACCCCGCCCTCACTCATGCCCCCATCTTCTTCTCCTTCTTCACGTGGGGGTTCGGCACGGGCGCTCAGAACCTGGGACGCCCGCTGTTCGTGCTGGCTGTCACGGGCAACGTCTTCCTCGTCGGCGTGATGCTCGCCGCCAATGCCGTGCCGCGCGCGTTCACCGGTCCCATAACCGGGTTCCTCACCGACAGGCTGGGGCGCAAGCCGATGGTGCTGATGGGCCCCATCGTGCGGGGCATCACCAACGTCGGGCAGTACTTCGCGGACGACTTCGTCACGTTCTTCGTGCTGGAGGTCATCGGGCAGATCGGCGTTGCGATGTGGGCGACGAGCTCGAACGTTCTGCTCTCCGACGTCACCACGATAGAGAGCAGGGGCCGTGTGCTGGCGTTGCGCAATATGGCGACGCGGCTGGGGTTCGTTGCGGGCCCCGCATTGGGCGGCGTGCTGGCGGCGACGTACGGGCTGGAGTCGGTGTTCCTGCTGAACGGCGTGAGCAAGGTCGTCATCGTGGTGGTCGTGTTGACGATGGTGAAGGAGACACGGCCTGAGGAACTCGCCGCGCCGGGAGCCGAGGGGCGGCAGCGGGCAAGATTGTCGTTTGAGCCCTTCCGCAACCGGACGTTCGCGGTGGTGGCGATGGCGACGGCCGTGTTCTCGATGGCCAATGCGGGCATCGTGCAGACGCTTCTGCCGGTGCACGCGGTGGATGCGCTGAACCTGGACGAGGCGGTCGTTGGCTTCCTCATCAGCCTCACTTCTGCGCTGGCGTTCCTCTGGGCCTTCCCGAACGGGATGATCGCGGACCGCTTCGGGCGAAAGTGGTCGCTCGGGCCGGGGTTGCTGCTGATGGCGGCGGCGGCGGTAGCGCTGACCGTGGGCGACGTATACGCGGCGCTCCTCGTCGCGGCGGTCTTCCTCGGCATGGGCGAGGCGGCGGGCATGGGGACGTCGCAGACGTTCGCGATGGACCTGGCGCCGCCGGAGAAGCGCGGGATGTACATGGGCCTTTCCATGCTGGCGAATTCGGTGGGCGCTACGGCGGGACCCCTGCTGCTGGCGGCCCTGTACCACTTCGTCTTACCGGACGTGTCGTTCTTCACGATGACGGCGCTGCTGCTGCTGGCAACGCTCATGCTGGCGCTGCTGGCGCGGGAGACCGGCGGACGCGCGCGGCTGCGTCGGGAGTGAGGGACGGGGGATGCGACGAGAGGCGGGGGCGGTTTGCGAACCGCCCCTACACCAGGCGAGGTTGTGCCCTACAGCGCGGGCCTGCGCAGGAACGACGAGGGCCTTGTCAGGCCGTGCAAGGGAATCATCAAATGGGGAGGCTCTTGTCACACGAGCGCTCCCCGAGAGATGTTTCGACTCCGCTGCGCTCAACATGACAAGCCCCCTCCCACCCCCCACTTGGGCTGCGAGGTTGCGCGCTAAAGCGCGGGCCTCCGCAGGAACGACGAGGGAGTTGTCAGGCCGTGTAAGGGAATGAGAATGGGGAGGCTCTTGTCACACGAGCGCTTCCCGAGAGATGTTTCGACTCCGCTGCGCTGCGCTCAACATGACAAGCCCCTCCCACCCCCCACTTGGGCTGCGAGGTTGCGCGCTAAAGCGCGGGCCTCCGCAGGAACGACGAGGGCCTTGTCAGGCCGTGCAAGGGAATCATCAAATGGGGAGGCTCTTGTCACACGAGCGCTCCCCGAGAGATGTTTCGACTCCGCTGCGCTGCGCTCAACATGACAAGCCCCCCCCACTTGGGCTGCGAGGTTGCGCGCTAAAGCGCGGGTCTCCGCAGGAACGACGAGGGAGTTGCGCCGCTACCGGATTGACCGGCATCGCGGATACGGCGCATCATCGGAATATCGAATCACACGTGGCATCTCCCTCCAATCCAGCCGTCGCTCCGCCGTACTCGTTCCTCGACAAGCAGCAGGCGCTTGACGATGCGGTCGAGGCGCTCGCATCTTCCTCGACGGTCGGGGTGGACACGGAGGCCGACAGCCGTCACCACTATCCGGAGAAGGTCTGTCTGCTCCAACTGTCGAACGGCGAGCGGACGTACGTCGTGGACCCGCTGGCCGGTCTGGACTACGGTGCATTGGGCCGCCTCTTCCTCGACCCCGCCGTGCAGAAAGTGCTGCACGGCGGCGACTTCGACCTGCGCGGGCTGCACCGGGACTTCGGGTTCATGTTCGCCAACTGCTACGACACGTCCATCGCGGCGCGGTTCGCGGGCATCGAACGTGTCGGGCTGGCGTCGCTGCTAGAAGAGCTGCTGGACATCAGCATCCCGAAGGACCAGCGCCTGCGGCGCGCCGACTGGTCGCGGCGCCCGCTGCAGGAGGACGCGCTTGCCTACGCCGCTTCCGACGTGGTGCATCTACCTGACCTGCGCAACGTGCTCGAGGAGCGATCGCGCGCGCTCAGCAGGGAGTCGTGGGTAGCGGAGGAGTGCGAGCGGCTCACGGAGATACGCTATGTCCCGCCTGACCCGGAGACGGCGTGGATGTCGGTGAAGGGTGCACACGTGCTGGATGGGAAGGGCCTGGCGGTGCTGAAGCCGTTGCACGGGTTCCGTGAGGCGGAGGCGCTGCGGCTGGACCGCCCGCCGGGGTACGTGCTCCCCGCGCACGCGCTCGTGCATCTCGCAGCGCATCCGGACGCGGAGATGGAGGACGTTCCGGGGATGAGTCCGACGCTCGTGCGGCGCTACGGACGCGGCGTCCGCGCAGCCATCAAGGCGGGCGTGGCGTCGCCCCCGCTGCAGCGTCCGCGTTCCCCGCAGCCGCTGTTCCCTCGCATGACGAAAGCCGAGTCCGCGCGGCTCACGCATCTCAAGCGATGGCGCGCCAACCTCGGAGCAGAGTTGGAGGTCGATCCCTCGATCCTCTGGCCGATGCGGAGCTTGGAGCGGCTGGCGCGCGCGCCGGAGTCGCTGGACGTCGAGTGCGCGTCGGTGGAGGTACGGGCGTGGCAGCGGGAGCGGTTCGCCGAGCCGCTGCGCCGGGCGCTGGGGACGTGATGCAGCCGCCGACGATCCGGGACGTTTACGAGGCGCGAAGGACCATCGCGCCTTACCTAGCCCGTACACCGCTGCAGTATTCGGCGGGGCTGAGCCGGTTGTTCGACGCCGAGGTGTACCTGAAGCATGAGGAGCATCATCCGCTGGGCGCGTTCAAGGGGCGGGGCGGCATCAACCTGCTGGCGCACATCAGCGAGGAAGAGCGGAGCTGCGGGCTCATCACCGCCTCGACCGGCAATCATGGGCAGTCGATAGCAAACGCCTGCCGGATATTCGGGGCACGGGCGCTGATCGGACTACCGGCGAAGAACGCCAATCCCGTGAAGGTGGCGGCGATGGAGGCGCTGGGCGCGGAGTTGGTGTTCCATGGGGACAATTTCGATGAGGCGAGGGCCCACTGCGAACGGCTGGCCGCCGAGGAAGGCTACCGCTACGTGCATCCGAGCGACGAACCGCTGCTCATCGCGGGCGTTGCAACGCAGGCACTGGAGATCATCGAGGACCTGCCGGACGTAGAGGTGTTGTACCTGCCGATGGGAGGCGGCAGCGGCGTCTCCGGCGCTTGTGTGGTCGCAGGCGCGATCGCTCCCGATATCAGGGTCAGGGCGGCGCAATCGGAAGCCGCGCCTGCCGGTTATCTGTCATGGAAGCAGGGCGAACTGGTGCAGGCGCCGATGAGCACGTTCGCCGAGGGCATCGCCACGATGTCCGGCTACGAACTGCCGCAGCAGATCATGCGCGGCGCGCTGGATGATTTCGTACTCGTGAGCGACGACGAGATACGCCACGCGATGGGTATGCTCGTCCAAGAGGCGCACACGCTGTCGGAAGGCGCGGGGGCTGTGGCCGCAGCGGGAGCGTACAAGCAGCGGGAGTCGCTTGCGGGCAGGAAGGTGTCCATCACGGTCAGCGGCGCGAACACGACTGCGGCGCAGTTGATGGCTGCGTTGGAGACGTACGCAAGGATGGAGGGGTAGGGCGTCGGTTCACCCCCATCCTGGCCTTCCCCATCGAGGGGGAAGGGACCAGGCGCGCCACACCACGGCCCACCCTCGGAGCACCCTCACCCTGTCCCCTTGTGGGGACCCTTTGCGTAACTGCCTTCAGCGCAGCGCAGTTCTTCCCACCCACCCGCCCGAACGCTTGTGGAGGTGTCCCGTGGTTCGACAAGCTCACCATGGGCGGGACGAGAGTTATGCAAGGGTCTCCTTGCAGGGAGAGGGTACCAGGCGGCCATCCCCGAGAGATCCTCGGCTTCACCTGGCATGCTCCCCCCGGCCTCCCGTCCCCGCCGTGTGACCTGCCGGTCACGCTGGATTCCCGCCTTCGCGGGAATGACGGGAGAGGCGCGGGAATGACGGGAGAGGCGCGGGAATGACGGGAGAGGTGCGGGAATGACGGGAGAGGCGCGGGAATGGCGGGACCTCCGCCCCGCCCCCGCAGAGCCCTCACCCTCTCCTTCAGGAGAAGGGGCGGGCGCTCCGTGCTATCCTTGGCGCATCCCTGATCTTTGCCGGAGTTTGCGATGGTTGCTCAACCCAGCGGGCGCGCTATCGGCGTGCCCACGCCCCGTATCGATGGCGTCGACAAGACGACAGGCCGCGCCAACTACACCGCCGACGTACAGCTGGACGGAGCGCTCTTCGGGAAGACGCTGCGCTCCCCGTTCCCTCACGCCCGCATCGTTTCGATAGACACGTCTGCTGCAGCACAGGTGCCGGGCGTGCACGCTGTCGTGACCGGCACGGACATCCACGATGGCGCGCGGCACGGACGGGCCGTGCTGGACATCCCGGTGCTCGCGCAGGGAGTCGTGCGCTTCATCGGCGAGCAGGTGGCGGCCGTGGCAGCGGACGACGAGGACATCGCCCAGCGCGCGCTCGACCTCATCGAGGTGGAGTACGAGGAGTTGCCCGCTGTCCTCACGATGGACGAGGCGAAGGCCGAAGGCGCGCCGCTCGTACACGAGGACATGATGCAGGTGAAGGGCTACCCGAAAGAACTCACGGAGCCGAGCAACGTCTACACGGTCTGGGAGTGGGCGAAGGGCGATGTGGACGCGGGGATGGCGGAGGCGGACGTCATCGTGGACAACACGTTCACGACGCCGCGCCAGCACCAGGCTTACCTGGAGCCGCACACCTGCCTCGTGCAGGCGCATCCTTCCGGCAAGGTGGACGTCTGGGCCGGGAACAAGTCGCCGCATCCGGGCAAGCGTATGGTGGCGATGGCCATCGGGCTGGACGCCTCCGAGGTGGTGTTCAACCCTGTCACCATCGGAGGCGACTTCGGCGGCAAGGGCTCCGCGATGGCGATCCCCGCCGCGTGGATGCTCTCCACGCGCACCGGCAGGCCGGTGAAGATCGTGTTCGACTACTCGGAGGACCTCACGTCCGCGAACCCGCGCCACGCCTCGCGTGTCACGGTGCGCACGGGCGCGACGCGCGACGGGGTTATCGTCGCGCACGAGGCGCTGGTGGAGTACGACAGCGGCGCGTACGCGGGGTTCAAGCCGGGCGGGCACCTCGGAGGCGCGAGCGCGGCGGCGGGGCCGTACCGTGCGGCGAACACGCGCATCATCGAGCACCAGGTGTACACGAACAACGTCCCGTGCGGGTACATGCGCGGCCCCGGAGAACCGCAGGCGATGTTCGCGGCGGAGTCGCAGATCGACTGCCTCGCGGCGGCGCTGGGGATGGACCCGGCGGAGCTGCGCCGCAAGAACCTCGTTGTCGAAGGAGAAGAGGACTCGCTCGGGACCGTGTTCGAGCAGGTGCGCTCCGTCGAGACGCTGAACGCCGCGCTGGACGCCGCGGGCTACGCGGAACCCAGGCCATCGGACGAGCGTTTCGCTTACGGCAAGGGCGTCGCCATCGGTGAGCGCGTGCAGGCCGGCGGCGAGACGCACGCGGGCGTCACGCTGCACCCGGACGGGTCGGTCACGGTCAATACGTCCGTGTTCGAGCAGGGCACGGGCTCCTACACCGTCATGCAGCAGATCGTCGCGGACGAACTGCGGATGCCCATCGAGCGGGTGCGCGTCGCGGTATGGGACACGGCGAGCACGTCGTTCGACTCCGGCATCGGCGGCGCGCGAGTGACGCGCATGGCGAGTGCGGCGGTGTGGAACGCGGCACAGGCAGCGAAGGGCGAGCTGTTCAAGCTGGCGGCGGACATCCTCGGATGGCCCGAGGAGTCGCTGGAGGTTGACGGCCCCGCGCTGCGGCGGACCGACACCGGCGAGAGCACCGGGTGGGCGTCGCTCGCGGAGCGCACCGGCGCCCCCATCGTGGGGCTCGGCGACGTGCAGGACACGGCGCGCAACCCGTACACCGCGTTCACGGCGCAGGTCGCCGAGGTGGCGGTCGACCGCGAGACGGGGCAGGTGAAGCTGCTCACGATCACGACCGCGCACGACACGGGCAAGATACTCAACCCCATCGGCCACCAGGGGCAGGTCAACGGCGGGGTGGTGCAGGGCATCGGATTCGGGCTGCAGGAGGAGTTGGCTGTGGAGGACGGACGCGTCACCACGGCCTCGTTCGCGGACTACAAGATACCGACGGCGGCCGACCTGCCGGAGTTGCGCACCGTGCTGCTGGACGAGGAGCAGGGCGGAGGATGGGGGCCGTACCAGGTCAAGGGCATCGGCGAGCAGTCCAACTCGCAGGCCGCGCCCGCGATAGCGAACGCTGTTGCTGACGCCGTGGGCGTTCGCGTGCGCGACCTTCCCGTCACGGCGGAGAAGGTCTACCGGGCGCTGCACGCTTAGTGATGCGGCAACCGGAGCGCGGAGACGCGCCATCCGACGGTGAACAGAGCAGCGCCGGGCGTTCCCCGCGCACGTTCGCCGCTCTGGGGTTCGCGCAGTACCGGCGGCTCTGGGGCGGCACGTTCTTCACGTTCGCAGCAGGCCAGATGACGCAGGTTGCGCGCCCGTGGCTCGCCTACGAGTTGACGGAATCTGCGTTCTGGGTGGGAGTCGTCGCGCTCGCGCAGGGCATCCCCATGTTCTTCATGTCGCCGCTGGGCGGCGTGGCGGCGGACCGGCTCTCCAAGCGTGCGGTGCTCCTCGCCTCCCAGACCGCGCTGCTGGCGATGGCGCTGCTGTTCGTGGTCCTGCTGTACCTGGAGATCGTGGAGGTCTGGCACCTCGTACTGTTCTCCCTCGTGCACGGGACGGCGATGCCATTCAACATGCCGGTGCGACAGTCCTACGTGCCTCTGCTGCTGCCGAGGAGGCTGATCCCGAACGGCGTCGCCCTGCAGGCGGCGGGGCGGAACGTCAATCAGGTCGCCGCGCCGGGTGTCGTCGGCATCCTGCTGGGGATAGACCCGCTCATCGCGTTCGCGACGGTTGCGGTGTTCCACGTCATCTCCATGGGGATGTCGCTCACGTTCCCGTCAGGACGGGCCGAGCAACAGCGCAGTCGCGGGATGCGCGGCGAACTGCTGCTGGGGTTCCGCTACGTGATGTCGACGCCGCTCCTGCGGCTGCTCTTCGGGATGCTGCTGCTCATGCTGGTGCTGGGCATGCCGTACGTGCACCTGCTGCCGGTGTTCCAGGAAGTGCTGGAGATAGGGCCGGAGCTGCTGGGGTTCATGTACGCGGCGATAGGCTTCGGCGGGTTCTGCGGCTCGCTGACCGTCGCGTCGTTCTCGCGGCTCGCGAACGGCATGCCGCAGATGATCGTCGGCATCGCTTTCGGGGTGGTGCTCGCCGGGTTCGCGCTCTCGCCGTACTACGGGCTCAGCATCGCGCTGTTGTTCTGCACGGGCTTCGCGCACCAGGCGTACACCACCATCAACCAGACGCTCATCATCACGAGGACGGACCCGGCGTTGTACGGGCGCGTGATGAGCATCAACCTCATGCTGCGCTCCTTCATCACCATGGCCATCCTGCCGTTCGGCCTGCTCGTGGACGCATTCGGCGCGCCGGGCACGCTGGCGGTGACCGGCGTGGTGCTCGCCGCGGCGCTGCTGCTCATCGGCGTCGTGCGGGGAACGGCGGTGCCGGAGGGCGTGTTCGGATTGCCCTCTCAGCGGAGAGATTGACCTACAGCGTACTGCGCCCCTCCCGTTCTCCCGCCAGGCAGACTCAGTGCGACCCCTTGAGGAGTGTGGTCTGGCGTAAGATGACAGGAGGCAGAGTGAGTGATGCCGACGGTGCTTCGAGAGGGTCCCTACAGGTTCTACTTCTATCTGGGCGACCGGCCGGAGCCGCCTCACGTGCATGTGCAGCGGGACAATCACATCGCCAAGTTCTGGCTGAATCCTGTAGCACTCGACGGCAGCGGCGGCATGAGGCCCTATGAAATCCGCCAGGTTGAGCGCATCATAGAGCAGCATGAAGCATCGTTCTTGAGGGAGTGGGATGTACGTTTCAACGACTGAGATCAGCGTGCCGCAGGCGATGACGGTCTCGGTGACGGAAGACGCCCTGGCCGTCCAGTTGTCGGACGGTCGCGATATCTCTGTGCCGTTGTCCTGGTACCCCCGGCTGGTCCACGCAACGCCGGAGGAGCGAGGCCGCTGGGAATTCATCGGCGGGGGAGAGGGCATCCACTGGCCCGACCTGGACGAAGATATCAGCGTTGAGATGCTGCTGGCGGGCCGGAAGTCGGGCGAGAGCCGACAATCCTTCAAGCAGTGGCTGGAGGCCAAACAGGCGGGCAGGGGACTCACTCTCTACGAATTGTCCGGCCACGAGAAGGAAAACCGTGGGTGAGGGGGAAGCCTCAGGGGACCGGCTCGACCTCGACGAGCCAGTGGTCACGAAGCACGGCAAGCCTGTCGCCCGCGTTGTTCCCCACGGCAAAGATGCCGATCTCATAGGGAGCCTGCGCCACAAGATCGAAGTGAGGGGCGACATCTTCACGACCGGCGTCAGCTGGGCGGATGCAGAGGCTGCATCCTGAAACGACCAGCATCGTGCATGGCGTCCCGTTACTTGCTCGCGATCGCGTGATCAGGCGCTCGAAGGCTGTTTCCCTGGCATCGTAGGGCATTCCCGCAGAGGATCCGGGGCACCGTGCGGCGTTGCCCGCCGCCGTCGTGCTTCGGTAGACTGCCTGAAGGAAGAGAGCTATGACAACGGACGACCGGAACTCACAAGCTATTCGAGCACTTGCGGAAGGCATGCAGACTCTCGTCGCTGGACAGGTGCGTCTGGGGTCCGCACTAGAGCAACTCGCGGATGGCCAACGGTTGATAGTTACTGCCCTCGAAGACCTGACCAAAGCGCAGGCTGAATTGGCGAGAGCGCAGGGAAACATCGAGGAAGTCGTGCGGGAACTGGCTGCTACACAGCGGGAGATGGCCAGTACACAACAGTCAATCATCAAGGTGGTCAGCCAGTTGCAGGTGGATGTCGCGACGTTGATCGAACGGGAGTGACGGCCTCCAGGGGGAAAGACATGGACGAAGCTATCCGTGACCGGATCGAAGCCGCGTTGAAAGACGCGGGCGGGCAGTATGTGGAGGTGCACGTCGAGGAGGCGTCGTCTTCCACGATCCGCTACCGGGCCCGCGATCTGGAAGAGATCGGGCGTGGGAGCGCGATCGGCGGTAACGTCCGTGCGCTCGCGGGCGGAGGTTGGGGGTTCGCGTCGTTCAACGACCTGGACAGCCTCGAGTACAAGGTGCGGCAGGCGGTCGAGCAGGCGCGCGTCATCGGCGGCGAGCGGGTCGAACTCGCGGAGACGCCCCCGGTGGTGGACCACGTTCCGCCCGTGCTTGGGCGCGACCCGAGCGCCATGGCGCTCGCTGAGAAGAAAGAGGTGCTGGACGAGTACGCGGACGTCATGATGGGCACGCCCGGCGTGCAGTCGGCCAGCGTTGGCTACACGGACGCGAGGCGGCGCATGGTGTACGCAAACTCGGAAGGGTCGTACATCGACCAGGAGCGCGTGGACGTGAACCTGCGTCTGAACGCGCAGGCGCGCAACGGCGCGGACGTGCAGCAGTACGGGATCAGCCTTGGCAGCCTGGGCGACTTCGAGTTCGTGATGAACCTGCAGGAGAGCGCGAGCGAGGCGGCGCAGAAGGCGGTCCAGTTGCTGGATGCGCCTGAGGTGAAGGGCGGCGAGTACACCGTGATCCTCGACCCCATCCTCGCGGGCGTCTTCATCCACGAGGCGTTCGGGCATCTGTCGGAGGCGGACCACATCTACGCGGAGCCCCGCCTGCAGGAGCTCATGAAGCCCGGCAAGCGGTTCGGCGGCGAGCACCTGAACGTGAAGGATGGCGCGACCATCCCGCGCCCCACGCTTCGCGGCTCCTATCTGTACGACGACGAGGGCGTGCAGGGGCAGGAGACCGACCTCATCCGCGACGGCGTACTCGTGGGGCGGCTGCACTCGCGGGAGACGGCGGCCAAGCTCGGCGAGCGTCCCACCGGCAACGCGCGAGCGCTGAACTACCGCTTCGCACCCATCGTGCGCATGACCAACACGTTCATCGTCCCCGGCGAGTCGAGCGTCGACGACCTGTTCGCGGACGTCGAGGACGGGCTGTACGTGAAGAACTGGTACGGCGGCATGACCTCCATGGAGATGTTCACCTTCTCCGCGGGAGAGGCGTACCGCATCCGCGACGGGAAGGTCGCGGAGTTGTGCAGGCCGGTGATGCTCTCCGGCAACGTGTTCACGACGCTGCACAACATAGACGCCATCGCCGGCGACCTCGAGATGAATGAGGGCGGCGGCTGCGGCAAGGCGGGGCAGAGTCCTTTGCCCGTCTCCAACGGCAGCCCCCACATCCGCATCCGCCAGTGCCTCATCGGAGGAGCGTAGCCATCGTTTCCCCGGAGCAGGCCAAGGCTGCGGCGGAACGGATACTGGAGAGAGCGCTCCGTTCCGCCGACGAGGCGGAAGTCTTCTACGCCGCGTCGTCCAGCACGCCCGTGCATTTCGAGGCGAACGTCATCAAGGGCGTGGACGCGAACGACGCGATGGGCGCGGCGCTCCGCATCATCAAGGACGGGCGCGTCGGCTTCAGCTCCACGTCCAACCTGGACGACACGCAGGCGCTGGTGGACGCCGCGGTGGAGACGGCCCCGTTCGGCGCCGAGGCGCAATTCGAGTTTCCAGGAATCCAGACCTACCCGGAGGTGCACCCCTACGACTCCTCCGTGGACGAAGCGACGCTCGAGGAGATGGTGGCGTTGGGCGAACGGGCTATCGCAGACCTGCGCGCGTATTCCACCGAGGCTCAGATAGAGGGCGGCGTCGGCAAGGCCACGTCCACCATCGCGCTGGTCAACAGCAGGGGCGGCAGCGTCGCGTACGAGCGGTCCCGCTTCCAGTTGGGGTTCGAAGGCACCGTGATACGCGGCGAGGACATGCTGTTCACGATGGAGAGTGAGAGCAGCATCTCCGCCCTGAACGACCCTTCCCGCGTCGTGGCCTCCGTCATCCGACAGCTCGAATGGGCGAAGGAGACCGCGTCGGTCGAGACGAAAACGATGCCCGTGGTGATGATGCCGACCGCGGTGCGCAGCGTGCTCCTTGCACCGCTGCTCGCCGGGCTGAACGGCAAGTCGGTCCTGCAGGGCACGTCGCCGCTCGTGGAGCGGCTGGGCGAACGGATCGTCGACGAGCGGTTCGGCCTGACGGACGACCCTACGCTCGCAGGTACGGCAGGGGCCCGTCCCGCTGACGACGAGTGCGTCGCGAGCCGCCGTCTGCCGCTCATCGCTTCCGGCGTTGCGTCTGCGTTCTTCTACGACCTGCAGACGGCAGGGCAGGCGGGCGTCGCGAGCACCGGCGCGGGCGAGCGCGGGCTTGGCTCGCTGCCGGGGCCGTCGGCGAGCGTGCTTCTCGTGGACGAGGGGGACGCGACACTGGAGGACATCATCGCGAGCATGGAAGAAGCGATCATCGTGGAGCGGCTGCTCGGCGCAGGGCAGAGCAACGTGCTCGGCGGAGACTTCAACGCGAACGTGCTGCTGGGGTATAAGGTGGAGCGCGGCCGGGTGGTCGGCCGAGTAAAGAATACGATGATCTCCGGCAATGCATACCGGGCGCTGAACGACGTGCTGGCGCTGGGCAGCGAGGGCCGCTGGATGGGCGGCGGGCTGTACGCGCCCCCCATAGCGGTCGGTGGCATATCGGTCTCCAGCAAGGGGTAGACGTGGCGCTCGGAGACGTCATCCCCCGACTGCTCGACGCCGGTAGCGAGTTGAAGCCGTCGCTCCTTGGACAGCTCAGCGGCCTGACTCCGGAAGAGCAGGACGAGTTGCTGGGGGCATGGGGCGACATCCCCACGTCCCGGCGGCTCATGATCATCCGCGCCGTAGCCGGCATGGCCGAGGACAACATCGAGATGGAGTTCACCGGGCTGCTGTGCGGCGCGCTCGAAGACGACGATGCCTCCGTTCGGGTGAGCGCGGCCGCCGGACTGTGGGAGACGGGCGACCGCACCGTCATCGCGCCGCTTGCGGCGATGTTGGAGGGCGACGAGTCCCACGAAGCGCGGGCCGCCGCGGCCAGCGCACTCGCGCACTTCGCCGAGCTCGCGGAGGAAGGGAAGCTGATAGAACGCGATGCCGCACTGGTGCGGAACGCACTGCTCGGCGCGCTGGAAGACAGCGAGGAAGAGGCGGCGGTGCGCCGCCGCGCGCTGGAAGCGATAGCGCGCCTAAGCCACCCGGACGTTGCCGACTGGATACGCTGGGCCTACCGGAGCGGGGACCCCCTGCTTCGGCAGAGCGCCGTCTACGCGATGGGCCGCACCTCCGACCCGGTATGGTTGCCCGTGATCGAGGGTGAGTTCGGCAGCAGCGTGGCGGCGATGCGTTTCGAGGCGGCCAATGCCGCGCGTGAACTCGCGGACCCGAAGACACTGCCCCATCTCCACGGACTAGTGACCGACGACGACCCACAGGTCGCCCTCGCCGCGGTGCAGGCCATCGGCGGCATCGGCGGCGCTGCGGCGCGCAAACTGCTCAAACACTACGTAGATGAGGGCGACGCCACACTGAGTGAGGCCGCGCAGGAAGCGCTGCGCGTGCTCGAAGCCGACGAAGGGGACTTCTCGATGCTGACGCTGGAGGAGCGGTAGGCATGGCGGGCGGTCTGCGGGTTGCACAGGCGGTATCCGCCGGCGGCGTCGTGTGCGAGGAGCATGAAGGCGGCGTGATGGTGGCGCTCTGCGGTCGACTGAGGACCGGCTTGTGGGCGCTGCCCAAGGGCACGCCGGACGACGGCGAGTCGCTGGAAGAGACGGCCCTGCGCGAGGTGCGGGAGGAGACCGGGCTGGCCGTGGAGATAGCGGCGTCGCTGGGGCACATCGAATACTGGTTCACCCGCGACGCAGAGCGCATCCACAAGCAGGTCTACTTCTACCTGATGCGTCCGTGCGGCGGCTCGTTCGATGACCACGACCCTGAGTTCGACGTCGTGCGCTGGGCCTCCCCGGCGGATGCGCTCGACACGTTGACCTATCCCTCCGAGCGCGAGGTGCTGCGCAGGGCGATGGCCGCATTGGGGACGGGAGAGGCCACCGCATGACAGGAACCGGCATCCGCGGACAGAAGGTCGTGCTTCGCGAGAAGCGGATCGAGGATGGCGAGGACGACCACAGCTGGCGATCCGACCAGGAGCTCGCGGAGCTCGACGCCGCGCCGCGCCTGCGGCAGCCGCTCGGCGACTTCCTGCGGGACTACGCGAACGAGCTGAAGTACCCCACGCCCTGGGTGCGCCGCTACGGCATCGACACGCTGGGCGATCGAGGGCGGCGGAAGCCCCAGCGGCGCTCGCTCGCGGTACTCGGGGCTGAACGGGCGGGGGCCGTTCGGGAAGATGACGCAGCCGACCACGCCGTCGGCCTCCTCGTGGCGGGCCTTCACGTCGGGGTCGCGGGTGCCGGGTCCCATGCCCTGTTCCTGCTGGAGCGTGTTCA
>DAOUHT010000137.1:0-10278 GCA_034428375.1 Dehalococcoidia bacterium
TGGGGCCCGACGTGATGAAGGTGGTACAGAAGACCGGCGTGAGCTTCCGCAGGAAGAAGCAGTTCGCGCTCATCCAGGCACCCTCGGCGAAACGCCTGCGGCTGGGGCTGAACCTCGACGCTACGCCTGACGACCCCCGGATCGTTGCGACGAGCGGGATGTGCACGCACAGCGTCGACCTTACGAGTCAGGACGAGGTCGACGCCGACGTTGCGGCGTGGGTCCGCGCCTCCTACGACCGGGCCGGGTAGCGGCTACCGGGGTGTATCAGGAGGAGAATCCAGAAGCCAGGATTGAATAAGAGGTGCGTATATTCAACGTTACCCCCGCAGGCGGGGTAGCCTTGCATAAGTACGAGGCACGGCTCTTTCGCAGCCGTGCCTCGTAGTGTGTACCTCTGGATTCCCGCCTTCGTGGGAATGACGGGTGAGGGGCGGGGGTGCCCCTAGATCTGGCCGGAGCGCTGGAAGACCTTGCCCTCGGTGGCGATGGTGGGAGCGACGACGAGTTCGGCGCGCTCATGGAACTCGGGGATGGTCTGCGCGCCGACCATGCTCATGCACATCTGGAGCGCGCCCACGAGGTTGTGGGTGCCGTCCATGCGGTGGCTCGGGCCGAAGAGCACCTGCTCCAGGCTGGCGTGCGTGCCGACGTTGATGCGCGTGCCGCGCGGGAGCGCCGGGTGCGGGCTGGCCATACCCCAGTTGAAGCCCTTGCCGGGCGCCTCGTGGGTCTGGGCGAACGGGGTGCCGATCATGACGCCGTCCGCGCCCGCCGCCATCGCCTTGCAGAGGTCGCCGCCGATGCGGATGCCGCCGTCCGTGATGACGCTGACATACTTGCCGGTGCGGGAGAAGAACTCATCGCGCGCCGCTGCGACCTCGAGCGTCGCCGAGACCTGCGGCACGCCGACGCCGGTGACGTCGCGGGTCGTGCAGGCGGCGCCCGGCCCCACGCCGACGAGGATGCCGTCGATGCCCTGCTCCATCAGTTCGAGGGAGGCGCTGGCGGTGACCGTGTTGCCGACGACGACCGGGACTCCGATCTCGCGGACGAGGTCGTTCAGTCGCAGGCCGGTGAAGCTGCTGGAGATGTGACGTGCGGTGGTGACGGTCGACTGGACAACGATGATGTCGGCGCCGGCCTCGACCGCGAGGGGGGCGAGGCGCTTGGTGCGCGCGGGGGTGATCGATACGGCGGCGACCGCTCCGGTCTCCTTGATCTCACGGACGCGCTGGCCGACAAGGTCCTCGCGGAACTCGGCGGCGTAGACGCGCTGCATGACGTCGGTCGCCTCCTCCTTGGGAGCGGAGGAGATGGCGTTCAGGGCGTCGGAGGGGTCGTCGTAGCGGCAGTAGAGGCCTTCGAGGTTCATGACGCCCAAACCGCCCGCTTTAGCCATCAACCCCGCAAAGGCGGGGTTGACGATGGCGTCCATGGCGGAGGCGATGATGGGGATCGAGAAGTTGTATGGGCCGATGGGAAGTTGGGTGACTGAGAGCTCGGGGTTAGTCGTGACGTCGCCGGGTACGATGGCGACCTCTTCGAATCCGTAGGTCCTTCGGAGTTCCTTAACACGGACTGCTGGTAGCACCATCGCACGAGCCCCCTTCGTGTTGTGGTTATTAGAGCCAATGTAACAAACCGGCAGGGCGGTAGTCAAACATTTGGGATAGATTTCACAATCATTTGGGGGGACATCTGGGGGCGCCTCTCACGCGCCGCCACACCCTGCCACCCCAGCAGTACCCTCACCCTAACCCTCTCCCCCTGTAGGAAGAGGGGATCAGGCCACACACGGGCTGCGAGATTCCCGCCTTCGCGGGAATGACGGGGGCTGGCTAGTTGAGGACGCGGTTGGGGAGCCAGAGGACGATCTGGGGGAAGAGGATGAGGATGCCCATGGCGGCGGCGTCCATGATGATGAAGGGTATCTGGGCGCGGAAGATGGTGCCGATGGAGATGTGCGGCAGGACTCCCTTGACGACGAAGAGCGTGAGGCCGAAGGGGGGCGACTCGTTGCCGATGACGATGTTGATGAGGAAGAGGATGTAGAACCAGATGGGGTCCCAGCCGAACGCGGGTATCAGCGGGGCGACGATGGGGATGGTGATGAGCATGATGGCGACAGGGTCGACGAAGAGCCCCAGGAGGATGACCGCAAGCTGGATCAACAGCAGCAGGACGATGGGGCTGACGTCGAGCCCGGTGACGAACTCGAGCAGGCCCTGGGTCGCGCCGGTCATGGCCAGCACCTGCCCGAAGCCCTTCGCACCTGCCACGATGAGCAGGATCATGGTGGCGATGCGCACGACGCCCATGACCGAGTTCGCAAGCACCTTGAGGTTCAGCCGACGATAGAGCGCGGTCACGACGATCGCGGCGAGGGCGCCGGTCGCAGCGGCCTCGCTCGGCGTCGCGATGCCGAGGATGATGAATCCCATGACGCTGAAGATGACGACGCCGAGCGGCAGGAGCTTGGCCGCCAGGACGATCTTCTCCATCCAGGTGACCGACTCGTACGGGTAGCTCGGCGTCAGCGAGGGGTTGAGGTAGGCCCGTACGCCGATGTACACGGCATAGATGCCGGCGATCATCAGTCCCGGGATGAGGCCGGCGATCAGCAGGCGTCCCGCCGAGACGCTCGCAAGACTGGCCAGCAGCACCGCAAGCGCGCTCGGGGGGATGATGGCCGCGAGCAGGCCGGACGAGGTGATGACACCGATGCTCAGCTTGGGGTCGTAGCCGCGGCGCTCCATGTCGGGGTAGAGCGTCGATGCGATGAGCGCGGTGTCGGCCATGCCCGCTCCGCTCAACGTGGCGAGCCCGGTCCCCGCGCCGAGCGACACGAAGAGCAGCCGGGCCCGCACCCTGCCAATCCATTTGTCCGTCGCCTCCATCACCATGTCGATGACGCGGGAGTGGAAGAGCACCTCTCCCATGAGGAAGAACATGGGGATGGCGATGAGCGTGAAGGTGGTGACGGAGTCGAACACGCTCCCGATGATGAGCGTCAGGCCGACGGTGCCGCCGGTGAGGAGCACGAGGCCGACTATGTTCAGCCCGAGGAACGCGAACGCAACCGGTATACCGGTCATAAAGGCGATGATGAGCGAGCCGAAGATGATGCCGAGGACGAGCCACCACTCCATGGGTCAACCCTCCCTTCCGCCCGCGAAACAGCGCGTCGCGTTCACAGCGACGACGCTCCCTCGCGTGCAGCCTCGGTCTGTCCTGCCGACTCGCGGGTTGCCCGCGCGAAGCCAACGGCCTGCCGCGTGAACTCGATGGCGAGGAGCAGGAAGCCGAACGGGATGACCCACCAGAGCGCCGCCTGGGGGACTTCGATGGCGGCGCCTCGGTAGAAGTTGCCGAACCGGATGGAGTCGAGCGTGGAGTCCGTCGTGACCCATGCCAGCACGAGGCTGACGATCGCTCCGAGGACCGAGGAGAAGAGGTTGAGCAGCCGCGCGCGGCTGGGGTTGAGGCGTTCCACCAGCAGCAGCATCCGCGCATGTCCGTTCTCGTGCAGGATGTGCGCGGATGCCAGGAAGGTGACGAACAGGAGGATGTACTCGCCGCCCTCAACTATCCAGGTGAGCGAGTCGTCGAAGAGCCAGCGCATGACGACGTTCACGCCGATGGAGAGCGCCAACGCCATCACGAGCACCCCGGCGGCGTAGAAGCCGTAGCGCACGAGGCCGTCGTAGAGGGCGGTGATGCGAGCCAGATACCTGCTGAGCCGGTCTTGGGTCATATGCGGCCTCCGGCCCTAGAGCGGGTCGAGGCAGAAGCTCTTGACGATGCGGTTGAAGGCGGCGGGCTGCTCCCGGTAGGAGTAGTGCCCCGCGCCGTTCAGCACGTGCATCTCAGCGCGAGGCGTCGTTGCCGCGATGCGTTCGAAGAGCCGCTGCCCCAGCGGCAGAGGCGCCGAGAGGTCGTTGATGCCCCAGATCACGAGTGTGGGGACGGGTATGCCCTCGTCGTCGATCCTGCGCACGGTGTCGCTTCGCACGCGGTTGATGCTCGGCAGCCACTGCCCGTGGCGGATCTCTGCCATCGTGGCCTGGGCTTCCTGGAACTTCGGCAGTTGCGCGATCTCCAGCATCCGGTCCACGTAGTCGTCGGTGACCTGCTCACGCGAGAAGGCCTGGCCGTCCATCTCGATGCGGACCGACTCCCGGTCGGGCGGTCCCTGCGGCACACCCAGGAACAGGTTCTCGTACCAGCGGAGCGACGGGAACATGGGGTTCTCAGGCGAGAGCGTCGCGCTGTCCACGATGATGAGGCTCTTCACCAGCTCCGGGTGGTCGAGTGTGAGCCGGGTGACGAGCAGCGCGCCGCGGGACTGTCCGGCGATGTTCACGTCCTTGACGCCCAATGTCTCGATGAGCCGGTGCGTGTGCTGCAGCTGGTATTCGAAGGTGTAGTCCTCCAGGCGCGGCGGGTTGCCGGTGTGGCCCTGGCCGAGCTTGTCGATGCAGAAGACGTGGAACCGCTCGGCGAGGCCGGGGAGGTTCAGGCTCCACCTGTCGAGGCCGTCCAGCGTCCCGATCTCGCCGCCGCTGAACAGGAGCAACGGTTCGCCGGCTCCGTCCTCGTAGTAGCGCACGCTCACCCCGTCCACGTCGACGAAGTGGAGTTTGCTGCGGTCGAGCGAATCGGCGATAGGCATGGTCTGTCTCCGGCGCGGGCAGGGCCGGGAGCGCTCCGGCTGACGAAGCACTCCCTTGCCCCGGTATTCCTAGTTGACCCTCTCCGCGACGCAGGCGGCCATGTCCAGCAGTTCCGGCCCCCTTGTAGCGTCTGCTTCGAGGATGCGGTCGCGGGACGTCTCGAACCAGATCTGCTGCCACCGCGCACCCTCGGAGTCAGTGAGCTGGATGACCTCCATGCCGATGTCTTCGAGTTGCGCGACCACCTCTTCAGCGGTCTCAAGGCTGAAGTCGCGGTACGCGTCCGAGAAGCCGCCCCAGAGCTCCCGGAAGGTCGACTGCACGTCAGCCGGGAGAGCGTCGAAGGCGGCCTGGTTGAAGATGACGCCGGGCACGTTCTCGCCGAAGAACGGGCGCACGACGTACTGGCTGACCTCGTGCCAGCTGAACGTGAGCGCGCTCTGCGCTCCGCCGCCAAGCACGGCGCCTTCGATCACGCCGCGGTCGAACGCGGTGTAGACGTCGGTGATGGGCATCGCAACGGGGATGCCCTCCAGTTCCTCCACGAACGGCTGCACGCTCGGGTACACCCGGAGGTTCAGGCCGGTGAGATTCGCGTTGTCGGGCGGGATGGCCTCTTTCAGGACGACGCCGTTCCCTACGCCGTTCGGCGTCGGGAAGAAGTAGACGCCGGCGCCGTCGACATAGTTCTGGTTGATCGCATCAACGAGGCCGCATGCTTCGCGGTCCGCGAACGGCGCATTGACGAGGTCGTTCGTGCCCGCAAGCGAGTTGAATTCAGAGTGGTAGAACGGGTGCGTGTACACGAGGTCGTAGATGCCCTCGCGGATGGGGGTGAACTGCTCGAACGCGGGGACGGCGCTGATGTCGGCGACCCAATCGATCACGATCCGCCCGCCGGACTCCCGTTCCATGTAGGGCTGCAGGATGCCCATGAAGTCGGTGGCGCTCGCGTCGGTGCGTCCCCACGAGGTGAGCATCCGCAGCGTGACGGGCTCAGGTTCGGGCGTGGGCGTCGGCGTCGCCGCGGGCGCCGGAGTTGGTGTCGGTTCGTCATCTCCGCAACCGACGATACCCAGCGCCATCACGACGAGCAATGGCAAGATGAACCAACGTAGCTGACTCATGGTCCCTCCCTGTACGAGCCTGTCACTTCAAAAGACATCGATAGGCGGGATACTACCACAGCGGCGGCTCATATCCCTCAAATCTCCCGCAATTTCTGGCCATCTGCGTCGATTATCGAAACACGAACCGCCGCACCTGCCCGGCAGGCAGGGCACCCACAAGGGATGCCCCGACACCAAGGGGCCTGGATTCCCGCTTTCGCGGGAATGACGGGGGAACGGGCACGGCCACGACGGGAGGGGGTGCGGGGTGACGGAAGGGGGAGGGGAATGATGAAGGGAAGGTGTCGGATGACGGGGTCCGCCTTGACGGTCTCGGGTGGCGGGGACACACTGGCCTTCAGGTTGGCGGGCCGAGGCGCATCGTCGAGCGCGGCCGCCCAGGTTGTGTTCATTGCGCTTTTTCCCATTGAGACTCCGGTGGCAGGCATCGGGACTGTGGCGGCAGGAGACGTTCCTCAAACTCTGGGCAAGCCAGACGTTCACGTACGCCGGTTTCCAGGTACAACTGCTCGGGGTGCCGCTGGTAGCGGCGCTGCTTCTCGATGCGACCGCCCTGCAGATGGGCATCCTCGCCTCGTTCGGCGGCGCTCCGGCGATCGTGGTGGGCGTGTTCGCGGGCATCTGGATAGACCGGCGGTCGAAGCGGGCGGTGCTCATCGGCGCGGCCTGGGGACACGTAATCGCCCTCCTGGTCATCTCCGTTGCCGCATGGCTCGGCTTCCTGAGCATCCCGCTCCTGTTCGCGATGGCGTTCGCACTGGGAGGCTTTCGGTTCATCGTGGACGTCACCTACCGCGCATTCCTGCCGTCGCTCGTCTTGCGGGGGCAGTTGGTCGACGCGAACAGCAAGCTGGAGGTGGGCCGGTCCGCAACCGAGATCGGTGGTCCCGGCTTCACCGGAGTCCTGGTGCAGGCCGTGTCGGCGCCGTTCACCCTGTTCGTGGGTGCAGCTGCCTACGCGGCCTCGGCGCTGTCGCTCCACCGGATGCGTCCACCGACGGACATCTCACCACGGGCGGCCGCGCTGAGCGTTCGCAGCGAGTTGCGGGAGGGTCTCGGGTTCGTGATGAGGAGTCCCGTCCTCCGGGCCCTGACGATCGCCGCGGCGATGGTGGGCGGGTCCAACGCGTTGATCGACTCCGTGGGGCTGCTCTACCTGGTGCGCCAGCTGGACCTCACGCCGGGCCTCATCGGGCTGGTGTTCTCGATCGCCGGAGTCGGATGGCTCATCGGGGCCTCTCTCGCGAAACAGACGACGCGGAGGGTGGGTCTCGGCAGGTCGGCGGCCATCGGGGTGTTCCTCATGACCGCCGGCGACATAGTCATCCCGTTGGCCGGGGGGCCGCCGACCGTCGTGCTCGCGCTGGTGGCGGGAGGCGCGTTCCTGTTCGGCGCGGGCCTCGTCACGTACATCATCGGGCGGACGAGCCTGCAGCAGAGCATGACGCCGGACCGGCTGCAGGGACGGGTGAACGTCGTGCTGAGGATGGCATTCCTGGGGGCTATCCCCATCGGAGCGCTGATCGGCGGGGCGCTCGGTGAGACCATCGGGCTGCGCCCTACCCTGTTCGTGGGGGCCGCAGGCGAACTGCTGACGGCAGTGTTTCTGCTGTTCTCGGCGGTCGCAGCGGTGCGGGAGGCGCCGAGTGTCCGGGAGTAGGCTGGCCTGCTATACGCGCCTGAGCAGCCTGTCGTACTCGTGGTGTGGGCGCCTCCGGCTCACACGCTTGAAGTCCAGGCTGGGGTGTTCGGGATTCGATTCGAAGAACCGGTATGACTCCCGTGCTTGCCGTCGCACGTGCTCAGGGAGCTTCCGGTATGCATCCCAGAAACTTCTCTGTGCAAACGACCGCACTCTTACAGTTCTTCCGAGGTGAGCGGCTTTGTCCGCCCTTCTCGGTGCTCCGACAGCGCCTCATCGGCCAGGCGCTCCAGCAGGTCCTCCGATGCAGGGCTGGCGAACAGCTCTGCCCACTGCCGTTCCGATTCCAACTCCGCCAGCAGGAAGCGGGCGAGCCTGTCCTGTTCCGCCTGAGGGAGCTCGGCGGCTCTGTCGAACGCCTCTTGAAGCAACCGGGTCATCAGTGCTCCTCCGTTCACCAAGGGTCCGGTACATTATCGCCCCGCGTTCCTCGTTGTGCATCCCGTTCCCGCCATGTCCTCGGGCAGCAGCATCAATGGAGGGCACCCACAAGGGGCGCCCCTACACCAGGCCTGGTTTCCCGCTTGCGCGAGGATGACGGAGATGGGCGTGGCGCGTTGACGCACTCCCCTGCCGGTGCTACATTCGTTCGGAGGAGTTAGCACTTGAGCCAGTCGACTGCTAATCCGGCGGCACCCGCCCTCAATACGCGCAGACAGGCGCTGCTGGAGATCATCGTCAGTGACTACATCGAGACGGCCGCGCCCGTGTCGTCGCAGCAGCTCGCGCGCCGCTACGAACTGCGCGTCAGCCCCGCGACCATCCGTAACGACATGGCGGAGCTGGAGGAGATGGGCTACATCTCCCGGCCGCACACGTCGGCGGGAGGCGTGCCGTCCGACCCCGGCTACCGCTTCTACGTGGAGCGCGCCGGACAGCGCAACCGCCTGCCCCGCCACTTCCAGGAGCGCGTGCGCGACGCCATCGACTTCGACGAGGCCGACCCGGCGGCGTGGGCGCGGAGCGCGGCCCGCGTACTCGCCAGCGCCGTCCACAACCTCGCCATCGCAACGACGGTCAAGCGCGCCATCGCGCGGGTAAAGCAGGTGCAGATCGTGCACCTGCACGACCGCGAGGCGCTTCTGGTGGTGGTGATGCAGGACGCGCAGTTGCGGCAGCGCATCATCCACCTGAACTCGGACACGCCGCAGGACGAGTTGACCCAGGTCGCCAACCGGCTGAACCAGCTCATCGGCGGCCTGAGCACCGCGGAACTGCGTACGTTGTGGGACTCGGGCGCGGTCGGTGGACACCTCTTCACTACCGCACTCACGGAGACGATCCGCATCCTGTCCGACGAGGAGCGCAAGGAGACGCGCGAGCGGTACCTGAACGGCCTGGGCCACATGCTGAGCCAGCCGGAGTTCCAGTCTGGCAGGAGCGCGCAGGATGCCGCAGAAGTGCTCGACGACGACTCGATAACGCGCATCTTCGACGACTCGCCTCGCCCTGCCGAGGTGCGCGTCGTCATCGGGCAGGAGAGCCACGAGGAGCACCTGCGCCCTTACAGCGTCGTCTACGCGACCTACGGCGCGCCGGACGGGGCGACGGGCGTCATCGGCACGATGGGCCCCACACGCATGGACTACACGCGTTCCATGTCCAGCGTCCGCTACCTCGCCGCGTTCCTGAGCGAACTCGTGCAGGCACTCGAACCTTCGCCCCAGTGGCAGTAGCCGCACCCCCATGACCACGAAACGCGATTACTACGACGTGCTTGGCGTCAGCGCCCAGGCGTCCGAGGAAGACATCCGCAAGGCTTTCCGCGCGAAGGCGATGGAGTTCCATCCGGACCGCAACAAGGCGAGTGACGCATCCGAGCGTTTCAAAGAGGTCAACGAGGCGTACCAGGTGCTGAGCGACCCGGAGCGCCGCCAGCAATACGACAGGTTCGGCCATGCGGGCGTCCGGAACGGCGCGGGACAGGGTGCCGGAGGCTTCGAGGGCTTCGACATCTTCGGGGGGTTCGGCGACATCTTCGATGCGTTCTTCGGGAGCGGGACGGCGTCACGTACGCGCCCGCGCCAGGGCGAGGACGTGCGCGTGAACGTCAGCGTCTCGTTCGAGGAGGCCGCGTTCGGGGTCGACCGTGAGGTCGAGGTCAGCCGCACCGAGCAGTGCACGTCGTGCAAGGGCACCCGCGCGGAGCCCGGAACGCAGCCGGAGACGTGCACGAACTGCAACGGCAGCGGGCGCGTCCGCCGCGCTCAGCGCTCCATGTTCGGGCAGTTCGTCACGGAAGCCGCGTGCAACGTCTGCGGCGGCGAGGGTCGCCGCGTCACGACGCCTTGCACCGATTGCAAGGGTGCCGGGTACAAGCGCACGAAGCAGCGCATCGAGGTCTCGATCCCCGCCGGGGTGTACCACGGCGCGCTGCTGGAGCTGCGCGGACAGGGCCACGCCGGCATGTTCGGCGGCCCGCCGGGCAGCCTGCTCGTGGGCGTCCAGGTGCAGCCGCACGGGTGGTTCAAGCGCCGCGAGAACAGCGCCGACGTACTGCTGGACCTCAACGTCACATTCCCCGGCGCAGCGCTCGGCATCGAGATGGATGTACCGACGCTCGACGGGATGGACAAGATCAAGGTGCCCGCCGGGATACAGTCCGGCGAGGTGCTGCGCATGAAGGGCAAGGGTATCCCGCACCTCGGGCGCGAGGGGCGTCGCGGCGACCAGCTCGTGACCGTCCGCGTGCAGACGCCGGACAAGCTGTCGAAGGAGCAGAAGAAGCTGCTGGAGGAGCTCCAGCGCTCCTTCGAGAAGAACTAGGGGC
>DAOUHT010000138.1:0-26548 GCA_034428375.1 Dehalococcoidia bacterium
GAGCGACAGCTCGCAGACGTCGAACTCGCGGTGCAGCAGCATGCGCTCGTGGCGCCTGCCGCCTATGTCGTCCTGCCCGACGATCAGCACGGTGGGGTCGATGCCCTTGGGATGCACCGTCCCTTCCACCCACGGCACGTGCCTGTCGTAGTGCTCGAGCGCGATGCTCAGGGGGACGTTCGCCATCTAGATCTCCTCTCCGTACTCGTGCGCCATCTCCCGGATGTGGGCCTCCTGCAGCAGGGTGGAGCGGCCGTTCTCCCAGAACAACTGACCGTCCAGCTCTATCGTCTGGTCGGAGACGTAGGCCGAGAGGGGCGACGGCGTCCTGCCGATGTGGAAGTGCATCACGTCCTGGTTGCTCTGCTGTCCGGGACGCTTGGTCGCATTGGGATGGAACCCGCCGTGGAACGAGTCGAGCGCGTACGCGGCCTCGGTGCCGTAGCGCGCCTCGCTCACGTCCAGCAGGTGCTGCAGTTGCGCGCTCGTCCAGACCGTGTTGCCGGTCGGGTCGTCCTTCTGGTTCTCGCGCGACGGCTCCTCCCGCCACTCGATGCCCTTGAGCGTGTTGTCGCGTATCTCCAGCAGCATCGGGTTGTGGAACTGCTCGCGGTCCGCCATACCCGGATGGTCGAACGCAACGACGCCGTTCCCATCCGCGCTGCCGATGGGCGCGTACACCTCGCCCGGGAATACGCGCTCGGAGCGGCTCATCTCCGCGTCCTGCACGAAGAAGGCGTCCGCCACCTCGCTCCCCGACGCCACGCGCCCCGTGACCTCCGTGCCGCGCGGGCTCGTGACCCGGTACGTCGACGCCTGCGCCGTACGCTCCTCTATGCGGTGCGCCAGCTCCATCACGAGGCGCCAGTCGAAGTGAGCGTGCGGCGTGGTCATGCCCTCCGGGGCGCGGATGCGATTGTTGATGCGCACCAGCCCCGCAGAATCGTTCGCCCTCAGGTGATCGAGCAGCACGGCGCGGTTCAGGTTGCAGTTCAGCAGCAGCTTGTCGGCGCCCAGCACCGCGCCCGCGACAGGGGCGGGCAGTTCCTCGACGCGGCCCAGCGAGTCCACCCAGAGCGAGTAGGGCGCGCCTCCGGCCTCAGCGATGGCCTGCTCCAGCAGCGCCGCAAGGTCAGGGTCGAGTGCGCCCCGCTCGTTGAGCAGCAGCACGGCCTCGCCCGGCTCGACAGCAACGCAATGCCTGATCAGGTTGGTTACGCCCGCCTGAACGTCAGCGTCAGACATCACGCCTCCTCGTGTGCGGTGGTCTAGTTAAGCCCGTAGAAGCGCTCCGCGTTGCCGTGCAGGATGGCCGCCTTGTCCGCGTCGGTCAGCGCCGGGTTCTCGCGGATCTCCGCGATCTCCTCTTTGCACGTCTCGTGGTTGACCTCGTGCGGGAAGTCGGACGAGAAGATGAACGCCTTGTTGCCAGCCACCTTCACCGCGAAGGGAAGCGTCAGTTCGCCGCCCTCCACGCCAACGTACACGCGGCCCTCGTCGACGTGCCTGAGGATGTAATCCGTGACGGACTCGCCGTCCCTCAATTGCATGAACCGCTGGTTCGGGTCGTACTGGATGTGGCTGTCCCACGAGCGCTGGAAGCGCTCCAGGCAGCCCACGAACCACGCGCAGCCTGCCTCGAGGAAGCCGTACTTGGCGTTCGGGTAGCGGTCCAGCACGCCGTTGAACACGATGCCGGCGAAGTTGACCATCTGGCCGAACGGGTGGCCGAGCGCGTTCACGGGAGCGTAGGGGCTCATGTCGTCCAGTCCCATGTGATCGTGCACGCCGCCGTGGATGCCGATGGCGCAGCCGAGGCGGTCCGCCTCCTCGTAGATCGGCCAGTACTTCGGGTCGCCCAGGTGGTTCTGCAGCTGGAGCGCGCCCGTGCCGGGGAGCATCGCACCGGAGAAGCCGAGCTCTTTCACGATGCGCCGCAGCTCGACGGCGGCCTCCGCGGGCTCCTGCAGCGGGATGAGGCCCATCGCCTGGAAGCGCGGGTCCTTGCTGACGTACTCGTCGTACACCCAGTTGTTGTACGCGCGCGCGAGCTCGATGGCCCAGTCGCGGCTGACGACGCGCCCGAAAGCGAGGCCGTTGGACGTGTAGAGCACCGTCTTGTCGACGCCCACGTCGTTCAGGAAGTCGATCCATCCCTCGCGTCCGACCCGCGCGAACGCGCCTTCCGGCAGGAAGTGCCGGTTCGCGGCGTGCAGGTGGTCGTTGGGCGGGAAGGGCCCGCGCGTCGTCACGAAACTCCGGTCCTGGTAGTCCTCGGGCATGCGCGCCCAGATGGCCGCGTGGTCCTCGACCAGGTGGCCGTCTCCGTCAACGATGCGCTCGATATTTTCAGTGACCATGGCTCTTATCTCCTTGGCGTCTGCCTGGTTCGTCCCTAGTTCGCCGCAAGCCGGTAGAAGCGGGCCGCGTTGCGGTACATCACCGCCTCCTTGTCGTCCGCAGACATGTCTGCGTTCTCACGCAGTTCGTCCAGCTCCGCCTTGCAGGTGTTGGCGTCGACCTCGTGCGGGTAGTCGGACGAGAACAGGTACGGCTTGTTGCCGGTGAGGCGCACCGCCTCCGGCAGCGCGAGTTCGTCGCCCTCGACGCCGACGAAGATGCGGTCCTCGTCGATGTGGCGGCAGATGTAGTCGGAGACGCGCTCGCCCTCGCGTATCTGCAGGAAGCGGCCTCGCGGGTCGTACTGGACGTGCGACGCCCAGGAGCCGTTGAAGCGCTCCATGCAGGTGAGCAGCCACGCCGCGCCCGCCTCCAGGAAGCCGATGCGGACGCCCGGGTACTTGTCGAACACGCCGTTGAAGATGATGCCGGCGAACGCGACCATCTGCCCCATCGGGTGGCCGAGCGCGTTGATTGGCGCGTACGGGCTCATGTCGTCCATCAGGAAGCCCTCGTGCGCGCCGCCGTGGATGCCGAGAGCGCAGCCGAGCCGCTCCGCCTCCGCGTAGAGGGGCCAGAACTTGCTGTCGCCCAGGTGCGGCTGCTGCGCGCCGGTGGACGGCAGCATCGCGCCGACGAAACCGAGGTTCTGGACGATGCGCCGCAGCTCCTCGACCGCCGCGTCCGGCTCCTGCAACGGCAGCAGGCCCATCGCCTGGAAGCGGTCGCCGCGCTTGAGGTAGGTGTCGTACACCCAGTTGTTGTACGCCTGCGCGAGCATCACCGCCCAGTCCCGGCTGACGATCTTCCCGAAGCCGAGGCCGCTCGTTGTGTAGAGCACCGTCGAGTCCACGCCGACCTCGTCCAGGAACTCCATCCAGCCGTCCGGCCCGACGTTCGCGAACGCGCCCGGAGGCGTGATGTGCCGGTTCGCCGAGTGGAGGTGGTCGATGGGTGGGAACGGGTTCCGCTCCGATCGCGCCTCGCCGAAACTCTTGCCCTTGAACTCGTCAGGCATGTACGAAACGATGCCGGCGATGTCCTCCATGATGTGGCCGTCGCCGTCGATGATGCGTTCCAGGTTTGCCGTAGCCATTCCTGCCTCCTGCTCCGGTTCCCTCTCCCTTGATGAGAGAGGGCTAGGGTGAGGGTGAATCGTCGCGCGGATTGTACGGCGGGCGCGCGCGGGCGGCAAATCACGCGTGCATGGACGGCGCAGGCGTCCTCGCGCATAATAGGGCGCATCTTGCGCCGCCGCGCGCACGTCCACGGAGGCTTACAAATGGTAACGAGAACCGCAGGTCTCGCTGATTGGAGTGAACCGGAAGGCATGAACAAGGCCGGTTTCGGCTTCTGGAAGACGCCGAAGTCCGCCTACGACCTCTTCATCGAGTCCCAGGGCATCGAGATCCACCGCGACATCGGCGTCCACCGCATACAGGACCTGCCGCTCAAGCCGTGGAAGCGCCTCGGCGGCAACGGTGTCGCCATCCAGCTCCTCGGCACCGAACACCTCTGGGGCATGTACGTCGTGGAGGTCCCTGGCGCGGGCGCCCTCAACCCCGAGAAGCACATGTACGAGGAGATCTACTACGTCGCGGAGGGCCGGGGCTCCACCGAGGTCTGGCAGGAGAGCAACCCCAACAAGAAGCAGGTCTTCGAGTGGAGTGCGGGCTCGCTCTTCGGCATCCCGATGAACGCGATGCACCGCCTCGTCAACGCCACCTCCAGCCCGGCGCTCCTCCTCGCCGCCACGACCGCGCCGAACATCGTCAACCTCGTCCGCGACCCCGAGTTCGTCCTCAACAACTCCTACGAGTTCACCAACCTCTTCGACGCCGAGGACGACTACTTCAAACCCGTCGACGACATCTTCGCCGACCCCGTCCGCGGCCTTGCGATGCGCCGCACGAACGTCATCCCGGACATCATCAACTGCCACCTGCCGCGCGACAACCGCCGCTCCTTCAGCTACCGCCGCGTGGAGCCGCATATGGCCGGCGCGAACTTCTACATGAAGATCGGCCAGTACGAGACCGGCCAGTACTCCAAGGCGCACAAGCACTCGTCCGGCGCCATCCTTGTCTGCATCCGCGGCAAGGGCTACAGCATCACCTGGCCGTCACGGTTCGGTGAAAAGCCGTTCGAGACCGGCAGCGGCGACGAGGTGCGGCGCCAGGACTACGAGCCCGTCGGCATGATCAGCGCCGCGCCCATGACCGGCGACTGGTTCCACCAGCACTTCGGCACCTCGCCCAACGGCATCCGCTTCCTCATCTTCGACGGCCCCTACGGCCCGGGGATGCGCAGCGGCGCCGCTCCCGGCTCCGACGCCCGCGATGGCGGCGCGCAGGACACCCGCGACGGCGGCAACGCCATCGCCTACCCGGACCAGGACCCCGCCATCCGCGCGGAGTTCGAGCGCATGATCGGCCTCGAGGGCCTGGAGAGCACCATGCCGGAGTGGGCCTACACCGACTACAGCCCGCCCCCCGGCGCCGCAGACGTCGGCGGCTTCTAGCCTGACGTGCAACGTAATGAAGAGGGCGGCCTTGTGGCCGCCCTCTTCGCCTTACTGATACAGCACCCTCACGCCATCACTGCACGGATGGGCACCAGCCGCTTGTGCACCGGGTCCACTCCCATGAACACGCCTTCGAGCGTCAGCGCGCCCAGCAGCGGCATGGAGCCCTCGTCATTGAACAGCACGAGCGTGATGACCTCACGGTCGCCGACACGCACCCAGGTCTGGCCGACCTCCATCTCGCGCATCTCACCATCCGCAAGTTCGAACTCCTGCGTCCGGATCGGCTCGACTCCCAGCCCACGCAGCAGCGACGCCGGAGCCGACGTGACGAATGCGCCCGTGTCCACAAGCGCATCGAGCGTCACCCAATCGTCCCGGTCACGGCTCCCGATGCCTATCTCTACGCTGAATGTCCCCATGAAACTTGCCTGCCTCCGTCCTGTTCTGCGGCTATCGTACTGCGCTTGTAACACAATCGTACTGCGCTTGTAACACATAGGGATAGGGCCGCGTGTCACAACATTACGGCAGCCGCTCACCCAAACTCCTGACACCCGCCCCTTCCGCCCCCCGCCCCTGCATTCGCTACGCTGGTTGGATGACTACCCGCCGTACCCAGACCATCGACCGCCATATCCGGCATACGGTCCGGCTGATGCCTCCGGCCATCCCGCACGACGGCGCACACACGCTTCTATGCCCGGATCTTGATATCTTGATGCGGGAAGCAGGCCACGGCCTTGTTCTTCTAGATACTGTAGATGTCGAAATCCTGGGATTTACTCGTAGGCATCGACATCAAGAACGACATCAAGAACAACGGGGCGCTACGTCCCGGGAGGCCGGGGGCAGCAGTGGCCGGACCGTTGCACACGCTCCGCGTCCGCGCCAGTTGAACAGAAGAACGCAGGAAGCAGGCCACGGCCTTGTCGATCAACTGTTCAATTGGGCGAATCGCACTAGCGCGCACTCCTGGGAGCGCCCGATTGAAACGACGGGTTGAAGGTGACGCTCCGCTAGTCCCGGATGTCCTGCAGGAACCACTCTGTCGGCAGTTCGCGCCCGAGGCCCTGCTCCTTCGCCTTGCGGTAGACAACGTCGCTGACCGCCGCGAACTGCAGCCCCTGGTTGCCGGAGTTCAGGTAGAGCGTGATCTGGTCCCGCGACGTCCGGTTCACCCTGCCGCTCGCGAGGTCGTTGAACGTCGGCGTCTCGTCGGTCCCTCCGGCGTTCACCCGCGCTTCGCGCAGCCGGGCAGGGAGGCGCTCCTTCTGCTCGTCCGTCCCACCGATGTAGTCGCCGCGGTTGTATCCGTCCCCCATGCTGCGCACGTCCTCGTTGCTGGGCCGCGAGTGCGCCACGCCCTGCTTGACGGTGACGTCCGCGCGCTCGAACACGCGGGCGTCAAGCTCGCCGCGCACGTCGGTCACGTGCTGCCCCGGCGAGAGCCAGTCGCCCTTCAGCGCGGGCTCCATTGCGTTCGTGCAGGCGGAGACGATGTCCACGTCCTCCACCGCCGTCTCCGGTGTGTCGACCGCGAGCACCTCGATCTCCAGCTTCGCCGACATCTCCTCCGCGTAACGCTCGCGGTTCGCCTTCGTCGGGCTGAACACCTTCACGCTGCGGATGTCGCGCACCGCCGCGAACGCCTCAAGGTACGTCCGCGCCATACCGCCGGAACCGAGCATCCCCACGGTCTGCGAGTCGGGCCGCGACAGGTACCGCACGCCGAGCCCCGCGCCGCCGCCCACGCGCATGTGCTGCAGGATGCCGTCGTTGATCATCGCCAGCGGCTCGCCGTCGCGCGTGCTGAACAGCATGATGAGCCCGCAGTACGTGCCAGGCTCCATGCAGTATTTCTCTTCCTTCCAGTAGCCGTGCTCGTCGCGCGGCCAGTAAAGGATGTCGGACTTCATCCGTATGGCGAACACGCCCAGCGCGTCGCTCGCGCCCTCCATCGTGCCCCAGCGGTAGTAGCCGTCCGGGCGCTGCGCCGGCATGTACAGGTCGATGCGGGGCCGGTGAACAGACTCGCCGGTCGGCAGTCCCCGGAACGCGTAGTCCTGCGCGTCTATGCACTCGTCCATCGGCAGCAGCCGCTCCACGGTCGCGTTGTCTATCAGCAGCATCTCGAATCTCCTTCTATGTATTCGTCATTCCCGCGAAGGCGGGAATCTCGCAGCCCCTGGCCTGATGTAGGGGCGTCACTTGTGAGCGCCCTCGCCCCCGTCATTCCCGCGAGGCGGGATTCTCGCAGCCCCTGGCCTCGTGTAGGGGCATCCCTTGTGGGCGCCCTTGTCCCCGTCATTCCCGCGAAAGCGGGAACCTCGCAGCCCCTGGCCTCGTGTAGGGGCGTCCCTTGTGAGCACCCTTGAATCAGTCCACCGTCGGCACCTGGTGCTCCAGGAACATCTCCTTGCGCTCCGCGCCGGACTGTTCGACCGCCAGCAGCAGCTCGATCGTGGCGTTGCCCCAGCGTGCGTGGGCGGGCAGGGGACGGTCCGTAACGATGGCGTCGTAGAACGTGTTGAGCCGTCCGTCGCGGCCGTCTTCCACCGTCACGAGCGGGATCTCGGTACGCTCCTTGTTGCCGTAGACGGCGAGCCCGCCCGGCGAGAGCCGCACGTCGGCGTCGTCGAAGCTCACCATGAGCGGCCCCCCGAGCAGCCAGCCTGCGCTCGACGGGCCGGTCGGAGGCTCCGGAGGGCCGGCCCGACCGAGGCCGTACCGCTCCGCGCGCGCTGCCGCCTCCTCCCAGTCTGGATCGGTGGCTTCGGCCAGCTCCCTGCGCGCCGCGGCGTGCTGCTCCGGGTTGGGGAAGATGCCCTCCCTGCCAACGCCGTGCATGAACTCGCGCGAGTCCCAGTGGTCGTAGCCGCTGTAGACAGCGGTGCAGAAGACGCCGTTCTCGAACTCCAGGTACGCCGCATGTGCGCCCGGCACCCGGCGGGCAGGGTCCCACGCCACAGCCGTGCCGCGAACGCTCCGCACCATGCCGCCGCCTATCGTGCGAATGATGTCGAATTGGTGCGGCCCCTGCCGCCAGAGGATGCCGCCGCCGGGCCCCGGCGTCAGCTCCTCTCCCGAGCGCGGACGGTACAGCCAGTCCTGGTAGCGCCAGTGGTGCATCATCCGCAGCTCGCCGAACTCGCCCGTACGCACCATCTCGCGGATGCGCAGCACGCGCGGTTCGAAGCTGTGCTTCACGTTCACGCCCAGCAGCACCCCTTGCCGCTCCGCCGACTCCGCAAGGGCTGTGCCCTCTTCCACGTTTATCGTCATCGGCTTCTCGATGAGCACGTTCTTGCCGTACGACATCGCGAGTTCGCAGTGCTGGGAGTGCAGCACGGTCGGTGTCGCGATGTAGACGAGGTCTATGCGCGGGTCCTTGCACATCTCTTCGGCGTTCGTGTACGTCGCTGCGTCCGGGAAGTCCTGCGCGAAGCGGCCGAGTATCTCCGTGTCGAGGTCTGCCGCTGCGATGATCTTGAAGCGCGGGTTGAATGCCATCCGCGGGACCATGGCGACCGCAGCGCCGCCCAGCCCGATGATGCCGATGCCCAGCACGGGCGAGTTCTCAGTGGTCATGCGTCCTCCTCCTGCGAGGCTCCGGATGCGCGGAGCATAGCATCTGCCTTTGCCTTGTGCCGCGCCGCGGACGACTGTGACATCCGCCTCTTGCCCCGCTATGCGTTGCCGTCCTACGATGCCGTTGTCAGGCAACGCGTACACAGACTACCCTCACTGCCAGAGGAAGCCCATGACATCGGAAAACCGTATGGCCCAGCTCTCCATCGCCGTCAGTAACCTGACCCAAGCGATGCACATGATGGTCGACCAACAACATGACTATGACTCGCTGGCTCTTCAACACGAGGCCCAGATACGCGCTAGCGAGGAACGGATACGCGCTAACGAAGAGGAGATACGCGCCATCCGCGTGAGGCTTACCGATAACACCACCCGTATCCAGGAACTCATCGGAGTTGCCAATCAGATGCAGGCAGAGATCGCCCGTCTCGACTCTGCCTCTTAGTCTGGCCCGCAGCACCTGCCTTTGCCTTGTGCCGCACCGCGTCCTATGCTTGCGCCACAAGCACAGCACACCCCCACGCGGCGCAGCCGCACAGGAGGCGAACATGGCAAGCATCGTCCTCGGCATCGGCAGTTCCCACGGCCCCTCGATCCAGACCGACCCCGTCGGCTGGCCCCGCCTCGGCGACGCCGACACACGCGACCCGCGCTTCGACTACCAGTCGCTGCTCGCCAACGCGCCCTCCGACATCGAGGCGCAACTCACGCCCGAGAAGCAGCGCGAGCGCTACGAGGCCGCCCACGCCGCTATCGACAAACTGCGCACCGCGCTCGACGACGCCAAGCCCGACGTGCTCGTCGTCATCAGCAATCCCCACCGCGTCTGGGCCGACGAGACGCGCGCCGTCTTCGCCGTCATGCGCGCCGAAACACTCCCTGTCGCCGAGCGCCAGGGCTTCGACCCCGATGCGCGCTTCCGCTCGAACGAGGAGCGCCGCGCGCCCGTCATCAACGACCGCCCCGGCCAGCCCCAGCTCGCCGAACACCTCATCACAGCGCTGAACGACGACGGCTTCGACGTCGGCTGCGGCGACAACGTCCGCGACGGCCACGCGCTGGACGACGCATTCGCCTACGCCCACCACTTCATCATGCCGGACGAGGACCTGCCGGTCGTCCCGTTCATGGTCAGCCGCTACCTGCCGTACCAGGCCAGCGCCGCCCGCTGCTACGCGCTCGGCAGTGCGCTCCGTCGCGCCATCGAGTCCTGGGACGCGGATGCCCGCGTCGCAGTGATGGCGTCCGGCGGGCTCAGCCACCAGATCATCGACGAAGAGCTCGACCGGGGCGTCATCGCCGCGCTCGAGAGCGGAGACGCGCAGGCGCTAGGGGCGTTGGAGCGCGACCGCCTGAACGGCGCACCCGGCACTCCGGAGATACTGAACTGGGTGGCCGTCGCCGGCGCGATGTCCCCCGGCACCATGACGCTGCTCGACTACCTCCCGTGCTACCGCTCGATGGCCGGCACCGGCCACGGCCTCACCTTCGGAGTGTGGTAGCCGGCGTACGACGAACCACTAGGTGACGCGGAACCTCTTCAGGGCTGCCTCGCTCGGTACCGTGCCAAGCCCCGGCTTGTCCGATAGCCGAACGAAGCCGTCCCGCACCTGCGGAGGCTCATCGAGAAGCGTCCCCGCCAGCTTCATGAAGAAGATGTTCTCGGCGGGGAAAGCATCGAGCTCTGGAACGGCGGCGCGAAAGTGCAGTGACGCCAGGCTGCCGACGTCCGTCTCCGAGCCCACGCCGATGACGCAGGGCGCACCGTGAGCGTCGGCAATGTTGATGACGCGCCTCGCCTCCCTGTACCCCATACTGCCCACCTTCAGGTTGAGCGCGCTTGCTCCATGGCGGAGGTACTCGAGAGCGCTCTTCGCAGAGTTGACCGGGCGGTCGACCATCACCGGTACGGGTGATTCCTCCAGCAGCCGTCTGCTCTCCTCGTTGAGGTCGAGCGGGCAGGGGTCCTCGAAGAGCCGCACGCCAACCTCCGCGAACCCCTGCGCAGCCCACAGGGCGTCCTCGAGTCCATAGCCGCTGTTCGCGTCCACCCAGAGCAGCGTTTCGTCGCCCACGGCCTCGCGGAGCAGGCCCAGAGCGGCAACGTCCACCCTGGCGTCGGTACCCACCTTCACCTTTATCGCCGTGAATCCATGGCCTTCCATCGCCTCCGCAGTCTCCTCCAGCATCTGTTCAACGGGTCCTCGGTTCAGCAGCCACGAAACGGGAACCCGGTCCGTCCAGCCGCCAAGGTACTGCCAGCAAGGAACGCCCGCGCTCCGCGCCTGGAGGTCCCATAGCGCCAGTTCGACCAGCGAGCGGGAGCTGCCCTTGTCAGGCACACGCGCGAGGTCGCCCAGCAGACGTTCGGTCCACAGAGGGTCAGCTCCCACGAGCAGCGGTTCGTAAACCTCTGCCAGGTGCCGAACGATGTCGTCCGCAACGGCGCCCGTCCACAGCGGGTTCGCAAGCGCCTCGGCCCAGCCGTCCACGCCCTCGTCCGTCACGATGCGAAGCAGCACGAAGGTGTCTCCTTCGCTGAAGCGAGACGCCCATGTGATCGGGGTCTTGTAGGGGACGTAGACCACATGGGTTTTGAGGTGCGCGATCTTCATACCCATGACCTTTGAGCGGTGCACTCCGGTATGGACGTTCCGCCCATTATGTGCCCCAACCAGAGATTTCGCTCCAGTGCCGGCGGCTCTCACGCCCGCAGGATCCGGGAATCGGGTAGGCTTGTGAACGGCAAGGACTGCCCTCAGCAACGGCAAGGAGGAGACACACCTTGGAACTCAGCGAAGCGCTCCCGTTCATCGAAGCCAACCACTTCGCGCTCGTCAGCACCGTCGGTGCGTCCGGGCGCGCACAGACCACCGTGGTCAGCGCCGGGCTCGTCGACGGGCAGGTGTCCTTCGTGTCGCGCGCCGATACGGTCAAGGTGCGGAATGCCCGCCGCAGCGGCCACTGCTCGGTCACGCTCATCAACCCGGACAACCGGCGCTACGTGACCGTGCAGGGAGCAGCCACGGTCCACAGTTGGGACAACACGGACGAGGCTACGCTGCTCGACCTGCTCAGGAGCGCGTACGGCGCGGCCGGGCGTCAGCCGGAGTCGTGGGCCGACTTCGACGGCTCGATGCGAGAGGAGCAGCGCACGGTCGTGCTCGTCACGCCGGAGCGTGTGTACGGCAGTCTCCGCGTGCGCGCCTAGTCCGACATAACCTCCATATTCGCGCCTTCCTCGGTGTAGACCACCTCAGGCATCGTGGAGGTCACTCCGTTCTCGCGCAGCTTCGCCTCGAAGTGCTGCCGCACGTACGGGTCCTCCAGGTGGTAGGGGATGGCGTTGCCGCCGTCCGTGATGTCGGCGTGCTGCCTGATCAGCTGCCCTTCTTCCGCAAAATCGTTTGCCCTGTTCCTGCTGGACTCCGGGTTGCCCGGCATCGGGCCGGTGTAGTTGAAGACGCGGAACGGGTCTTTCCCGACTGCAAAGTGCTGGTGGAACCAGTTGGCCGGACCGGGCGCGGCGCTGATGAGCCCGCCGGGCCCGTACTCCTGAATCTTGACGAGGTCGCCCTTCCCATCCTTCCACGGTGTCAGGCCGCCCTCGTTGCTCGGCCACGTCCACGAGAAGCCCTCGCCCTTACAGCAGACGAGCACCGCGCCCGAAGCGTGGGCATGCGCCTTCGCGTACCGCCCGCTCGGATACTCAGCGAGCCATCCCTGGATCATCGTGTTGCCCACCTGGTTCGGAGCGACCCACCGGAAGCCGGGCCCCCGGTTGTTGTCGAGCGGCAGGTAGGCGTTCTGGATGTCCGGCAGCAGGTTGGACGTCACCATCGCGCGCCCGCGCACCGGTTGCGGCTCGATCTCGTCGTTCGGGTTCCAGAAGTCCTCCAGGTTCCCGCCGAGCCGGTCGTCGAAGTTGAACTCGCAGTTGAAGACGAAGTTCATGTTCTGGAACGCGTTGATGGTCCTCGGCGCTGAGTTGACCGCGAGCAACAGGGCAGGGGCCGACGATGCGTTGATGATGCGGAAGTTGGCATTCAGCGGTATCGCGAAGAGGCTCCACGGCTGCCACTCGAACGCGGTCATCGCCGTGTCGCCGTTGCGCCACACCTCGGTGCTGCCTCGTCCCTCCAGCACGATGTAGCGCTCCTCGTACATCTGTCGCTGGGGGTGCAGCGCGCCCCGCGGCGGCACCTCAACCACGAACATGCCGGTCGCGTTATTGGTGCCGGTCACCTGGATGTACGTGCCCTTACCGCCGACCCGCTTCCACTCCGCACGCGGCAGCTCGCGGGAGTCGCGCACGCCCACGCCCTTGAAGACAGGGATGCCTTCCGAGCGCTGGAACTTCTCCCAGGCCGTTGCCAGCCGCACGGTGTAGCTCGTGCTGCCGCCTTCACCTTCCTTGTGCCATCCGGCGCGCCGGTTCCCGGTCGGCTCAATGTACCTCGGTTCCGTCATGCGTCTCTCCTCCTGGGTACAACTCCATCATTCCCGTGTTCCCGTCCTTCCCGCACGTCCCCGTCATTCCCGCGAAGGCGGGAATCTCGCAGCCAATGTTCAGGCCGTACGGCACAGCTACCGCTGCGCGCCGACCGTCACGTCGTGGATCTGCTTGAGGATGTCGTCGTCACTCTGCGTGACGTCTATCTCGGCGCGGAACGGCTGCGGCCACTCCACGGGCAGGCTGTAGTAGATCTCCAGCCGGTTGTCTTCCGGGTCGCGGAAGTAGACGCTCGCCGTATTGCCGTGCGTCACGACCGAGTCGATCTGCACGCCGTCCTCGACGAACCGGTTGTGGAATTCGCGCACGTCCTCGACGCTGTCCACGTGGAACGACACCTGCTGCACGACCTTCACGTCGCCGTCGCCCGTCCTGCCGGGCATCAGCAGCAGCTCGTGGTGCTCCTCGCCCGGCCGCGCCGAGAGGAACACCATGCCGCGTTCCGCGCTCTCGTCCGTCACCGTCATCCCGAGCACGCGCGTGTAGAAATCGCGCATCGTCGCAACGTCGTTTACGAACAGACCAACGTGCCCCAGCGATGTCACCTTCGCCATCCCAACACCTCCAGCATTTCGTCATTCCCGCGAAGGCGGGAATCCAGAGTGGCCGACAGGCCACACCCTCCTATGTCCTCGAACCGTTAGTGTGTTCTATAACCGTTCGTGGTGAGCCTGTCGAACCACGAACCACCCGTGAGGGTATCCGTCCTCGCGCATGGCGCGCAACGCCACCGCTCAGCTGACCCGGCGTCCCACGAAGACGACGTCGCGCTCCACCTCGTCTAGCTCCGTCGCACCCGGCATGAAGCCCCACTCCTCGAACCCGCAACGTCTGAAGAGGGTAAGGCTCGGCTCATTGTGGCCGAAGATGATGCCCATCAGCACACGCAGTCCCAGCGCTGGCGCTTCAGCGATAGCCTTCTCCAGCAGCGCAGTCGCCGCGCCCTGCCTCTGGAACGCAGGCGCCACATACACGCTGACTTCCGCGGTGATGTCCCACGCCGGACGGTTGTAGAACGTGCCGAGGCTCAGCCAGCCGGCGATCTCGCCGTCGCGTTCGTCGACCCATAGCGGATGAAAGTCGGGTGTGTGCCCTGCAAACCACTCGCGCCGTGATTCAACTGTGACTGGCTCAGTGTCTGCCGTCGCCATACGCCCCGGCACAGCGGCGTTGTAGATGGCGACGATGGCGGGCAGGTCGCGCTCGGTGGCGATGCGTATCATGCGTCGCTCTTATACGCGCTCTTCGGAGCGCGCCTTCACTCGGAGGATGCCTGCGCGAGCAGGTCGCGGGAGTCGAAGCCTCCCTCCAGTATCCCGAAGATAATCTCCCACAAACCGCCCCGGTTCACGAGGCACGGTACCTGGTGGTTCTGGTCCGGGCTCTCCCAGACCGTGCCCGGAAACACGAGCGCGTACCGCTCCAGTTCCTCCGGTATCCCGTTCGGATGCTCCATCAGGTACTCGGCCTGGCGCTGTCCCAGCAGGCCATCAATTCCCAGGATGAGCTCCACCATCGGCTCGCCGATGAGGTCCTCCGACTCATCAGGAAAGGTGCCACCCCTGATGTTCGCCCCGGTGACGACCGGCATCTCCGGGTCATCCCGCACGAGCGTCCAGCCCTCGTCTGTCTTGTCGTTCCGCAGGCGGGCAGGGCCGGCGGCTGTGGCGGAGCCTCCCAGTGCACCTGCAAGCGCCTCGCGCAGCCCCGCAGGATCATCCACCCATGCCTGTGCGGCCTCTTCGTCTATGTCCGGCGGAAGCGCGGCGGTCACTGCCCCCGCAAACTCCAGGTACCAGCCGGGAACCTCTGCCATTCCGTTACCTCCGCGATTCGTAGCGCGCCGTCGTTGCCGCGCTATCCGCGCGGTGAGTATCGGCCAGCGCCCGCTCGCAGGGCAAGCGCGGGCTGCCCTCTAGTGGTTCCGCAAAGGCCTTCAATCGGAGTATGATTCCACTTGGTGTAATTTCGGACGACATTTAAGCAGGAGGCGGCATGACCCAGAGGCGCTACTACGACGTAATCGTGATCGGCGGGGGCTCGGCAGGGTGCGTGGCCGCGTCCCGGCTCTCCGAGGACCCCAACCGGCAAGTACTGCTCCTGGAGGCAGGTCCCGACCCGCAGCCGCTCCCCGGAATCATCGCCGACGGGCGCAGCAACAACCGCCCGATCCTCGAGTCTGACTATGTCGTCATGTACCCCACCAAGCGCAAGATCGACGGCAGCGAGTACTACCCGCTCAGCGGACGCATCCTCGGCGGCGGTTCTTCCGTCAACATGATGGGCGTCGCGCGTCCCATGCAGTACGACCTCGACCGCTGGGAGTCGCTCGGCAACCCCGGCTGGTCATACGAGGACTGTCTCCCCATACTCAAGCGCATCGAGACCGACGAGGACTTCGGCGACCAGCCCCACCACGGCAACGACGGCCCGCTCACCGTGAAGCGCCGCATCGACTTCGAGGAGGAGCTCGCCCCACCGATGCAAGCGTTCGTCGACCGCGCGAAAGGCCTCGGCTACCCCGTCATGAAGGACGGCAACGGGCCGGAACGGGCGGGCATCGTCGCGTCCGCCAGCAACGTGAAGGACGGCATCCGGCAGTCCACCGCTGTCGCCTACATAGGTCCGGCGCGCAGCCGGAAGAACCTGACCATCGTCGGCGACGCGCCAGTGGTTTCGCTCAAGATCAACGGGCGTAAGGTAGAAGAGGTGCTCTACGAGCAGGGGGACGAGGTCTACTCCGCCTCCGCCGACACCTTCATTCTCAGCGCGGGTACGTACCACAGCCCGCAGATCCTGATGCTCTCCGGCATCGGCCCCATCGGCGAGTTGGAGCGCCTCGGCATCCGCGTCACGCATGCCCTTGAAGGGATAGGGCGCAACTACCAGGACCATGCCGCCGTGAACATGACTTTCGAGGGCAGGACAGAGTTCTCACCGGACTGGGTCGTCGCAGGCTTCCAGCTCGTCTACAAGAGCAGCCCCAGCCTGCCGACCGGCAACTTCCACATCTACATGCGCGCGCCCGTCGGCGTCGAGGGACTGAAGCCCATGATGCCCGTTGCGATGAACCTCGTGGAGCAGCGCTCCCGCGGGCGCATCTCCCTCGCTTCGACCGACCCGCACGAGCTCCCCATCGTCGACGACGGCATGCTCCAGCACCCGGACGACATGGAGGCGGTGCGCTCCGTGATGAACTTCGTCTACGAGTTCATGCAGGACGACCTCATGCGCCCCTTCTACGGCGACCTCATCCTTCCCACGATGGACGAGGACTGGGTCGAGTTCGCGCAGTCCACGTACGACAGCCACCACCACGGCTCCGGCACCTGCAAGATGGGCCCGGCCTCAGATTCCATGGCCGTTGTCGATGGACGACTCAAGATGCACGGCATGGACAACCTCTACGTGGCCGACGCCTCCATCATACCGGTCGTCCCGCACTCTGCCACGAACGTCTCCTGCATCATGATCGGCGAGCGCGTGTCGGACTTCATTCGCGAGGCGGGCAGGTAGGCGGCGGCGCATGGCTGACGCAGCGGAGCCAAAGGGCTACGTCGTCCCCGGCATGACCTACCGCGACGCGCCGGCCGCCATCGACTGGCTCTGCGACGTGCTCGGATTTGAACGCCGCCTCGTCGTGCCGAACGGAGAAGGCGGCATCGCGCACGCGCAGCTTACGCTGGGCAACGGGATGGTCATGCTCGGTTCCGCGCGGATGGACGACCCCGGCGCCATCGTGTTTCCTCCTGAGCCCGGGGGCAGGCTCACACAGGCGAACCTGGTCGTCGTCAGCGACATCGAGGCGCACTACGAGCGTGTCAAGGCCGCTGGCGCGAACATCGTCATGGAACTCGAGGAGCAGTTCTACGGCGGCAGCCTCTTCGCCGTCCGCGATCCGGAGGGCCAGCTCTGGCACGTCGGCTCCTACGACCCCTGGGCCGAATGGGAGTAAGGTAGAATTCAGACATGGCCATGATCAAGCCGAGGGTTCCAGTGCCCCAGAAGAAACTTGCCGCGTTCTGCGAACGCTGGCAGATCAAGGAACTCGCCCTGTTCGGCCCAGTCGTGAGCGATGACTATGACTTCGGGCCTGATAGCAAGGTGGACGTGATAGCGCGCTTCAGGTCGGAGGCGAATCACAGTCTCTTCGACCTCAGCCGGATGGAGCGTGAACTTGCAGGATTGCTCGGCCAAGAGGTCAATTTGATTTCTTGGAGAGGCCTGGAACAGAGCGCCAACCGCTTCCATCAAGAGAGGATCCTGGGCTCGGCACAGGTAGTGTATGCCGCGTGAGGATGAGGACTATCTCGCCGACATGCGGTCCTACGCCGGTAGGGCGCTCTCCTTCGTAGAGGGGCTGGGGTTCCCGGAGTTCGCCCGGAGTGGTCTCCGCCAGTATGCGGTCCTCAAAGCGGTGGAGACTATCGGCGAGGCAGCTTCCCAAGTCAGTGCCAGTACTCGCCAAACCGGCCCTGCAATACCATGGGCGGACATCATCGGCATGCGGAACCGGCTCGTGCACACCTACTATGCGGTTGATCTCAACATAGTCTGGAAGACCGTGCAGGAGGATCTGCCGGCCCTCGTCGCCCAACTTGAACCGCTGCTTCCGGAGCAGAGCGCCTAGACGTAGCCCCGCCTACGTCTCCATCAACCCTCGCTCCGACGGGAAGAGCGCCAGCAGCCCGCCATCCACGTTGATGTTCTCACCCGTGACGAATGCCGACATCGGCGAGGCCAGGAACAGCACCGCCCCTGCCTGATCGACCGGCTTGCCCCACCTGCCGAGCGGGATGTTCTTCGGCTTCTCGGCGCGCGGCGCAGTGCTGCCGCCGGGGGTCGTGCCACGGTTGTCGCCGGTCTGCGTCGGGGTGATGGAGTTCACGCGGATGCCGTGGGGCGCGAGCTGTATCGCCATCGTGCGCGTCATCTGCAGCACCGCGCCCTTCGACGCCGAGTACGCGATGAACCCTGCCTTGCCACGGTGACCGGTCGTCGAGGCCGTGTTCACGATCGCGCCGCCCTCGCCCTGCGCCACCATCCGGCGCGCCGCCTGCTGGCTGCACAGCATCGTCCCGTCCATGATGACGGACTGCACCCATTTCCACTTCTCGTACTCGACGTCCAGCAGCCCTGCCTCGTTGTTTACGGCGGCGTTGTTCACGAGGATGTCGACGCGTCCGTACTCCTCGTCGACGCGCTTGAACAGGTCCTCGACCTGCTCGGGGGACGAGATGTCCGAACTGAAGCCCATCGCGTCGCCGCCCTCCTCTCGGACGGATGCAGCAGCAACGTCCGCGCGGTCGTCGAGGAAGTCCACGCATACGATCTTTGCGCCTTCGCGCGCCAGCGTCCGGCATATCTCGCCGCCGATGTTCGGCCCACTGCCCGTTACGACCGCAACCTTGCCTTCAAGTAGCATCGCCGCCTCCTGACCTTACGAGTGCATCTGCGCCCCAGCGCAGGCCGCATCCTACCACCGACGCGCACCGTGCGCTGCTGCGTGCTAGCATCCCGCCGAGAGCAAAGCACACGCTCTCGAGGAGGACACCACATGATTATCGACATCCACGGACACCTGAACGCGCCGCCCGAGCTGTACGCCTACAAGGCCGGGCTGCTCTCCAGCCGGGGGGCCTATTCGCACTGGGGCGGCATACCGGACGAGAAGCTGAGGGCCGTCGTCGAGAACCACATTTCCACGGTGCTGGACGCCGTCGGCACGGACATGCAGTTCCTGTCGCCGCGTCCCTTCCAGCTGATGCACTCGGAGAAACCGGGCAGGTTGGTGGAGGAGTTCTGCCGCGCCAACAACGACCTCATCGCGAAGACCGTCGAGATGTACCCCAACCGCTACCAGGGCGTTGCAGGGCTTCCGCAACTGCACGGCGAGCCCGTCGACGTCGTGCTGGAGGAGGTCGACCGCTGCGTGAACGACCTCGGTTTCATCGGCATCATGATCAATCCCGACCCCTCGGAGGGGCTCGACAACGACACGCCGCCGATGGGCGACGAGTACTGGTACCCGCTCTACGAGCGCATGGTGAAGTACGACGTTCCCGCCTTCGTCCACTCCGCCTCCTGCAAGAACGTCCGCGAGTCGTACACCGGCCACTTCATCACGGAGGAGAGCATCCAGACCGTCTCGATCTGCGACTCCACCGTGTACGAGGACTTCCCGACGCTGAAGATCATCATGTGCCACGGCGGCGGCTCCATCCCGTACCAGATAGGGCGGTGGCGCGCGCTCCGCTGGCGGCAGCCCAACGTCAAGCCGTTCGACGAGAGCCTGAAGCAGCTCTACTTCGACTCAGTCCTCTACAACAAGGAAGGGCTGGAACTGCTCTTCAAGATCGTGGGGACGGACCGCTGCATGTTCGGCACCGAGCGCCCAGGCACCGGCTCGTCGAAGGATCCCAACACCGGCCTATGGCTTGACGACCTCAAACCCGTCATCGAGGACATCGATTGGCTCACCGACGAGGACCGCGCGAACGTCTTCGAGAACGTCGCGCGGGAGTGCTTCCCGCGCTTCGGCGCGGCGTAAGGTGCGGTTATGGGGACGGCGTCCCCATAACCGCACCTTACGGAAAACGGGGGCGCCCGGTGGGCGCCCTCCTGTTATCTCACGCGAAACTGCCCCGAATACGGGGCCTGAATCCTCTCGCGCACGGCGCTGGGCTGGATTACAATTGCATCATCCGAAAGGTGCACAGGGGGCTACAACGATGGTCGCGCCGCGGGAGTGGAAGTCTCAGGCAGCCGAACAGATCCAGTTGATGGGAGCCGGTGGCAGCAGCGAGGTCCTGTTCGGAGCAGGCAAGCGACTCATGCCCGCCGACGAGATGCTCCCGCGCCAGCTGCGCGCGGAGGCGTTGCGCCGGGCAGCCAGATTACAGGTGCCTTCTCGGCCTCGCTCTATCGGGTTCCGGGCCTGGCTGCACCGCTGACCCTAGTGCGTGTCGAATAGCTCCTGGTAGCGCGCGATGGCCGCGAGTGACGCTTCGCGCTCCTGCGCGGTCGGGTTGCGCGGGTCCCGAGCCTTCGGCAAACGCCCAAGACGCAGCATCGCCGCGCGCAGCAGCACCCGCGCTTTGATGGCGTCCAGGTTGCTGCCCTCTATCGTCAGGTCGTTCGGGTTGGGCGGCATCGCGCCCTCCGGGTCGCCCCGGCTCACACGCGCGACCGGCATGCCGCTGTAGACCGCGATGGCAAGCGCCGCCAACTGGCTCGGCAGCGCTGAGCCGGTGCCTGCTGCGCCCTCCAGCACGAACCCGTGGAAGCGGGGAGCGCCCGGTTCGTCGGAAGCCTGCTGGGCCAGCCCGCGCTCGATGCGCGCCATGATGTCGACTTCCACGTCCGGGTCTGCTGTGTCCTCCTCCGCCATGTAATGGGCGTACTTCACCATGTGCACGGGCGCGATGACGTCGCCGCGAAGCGAGCCGTCGCCGTCCTTGATGGGTACGCTCGCCGTCGCCGGGCTGTCTCCGTACTCCTGGAAAACGACCTCGGCGGGGAGGCCCTTCACCGCAACCTCCGATGAGCCCGTCGTGCAGTACGCGGGGCGGAACCAGACGCGGACCGTCTCGCCTGCGCTGCCGAGCACACCGCCGTGGCCGCCTGTCGCGCGGTAGCCGCCCGGGCGGGCGTCGCCCTTCTTGAATGTGCGGGCCGCGAATATCTGTTCATCCACGATGCCGACCGCGCCCAGTCCCGCGCCGAGGCCCGAAGTGATGTAGCGCGACGCGTCCACGATGTTCCGGTCGCCGTCGTTGGCAAGCGTCCCGTGCGCCCTCTGCGACGATATGCCGACGAAGGGCAGGTCGGTGTCGAGCACGAGGCTCAGCCAGTAGAGCGTCTCCTCGACGTGCGGGCTGCCCTCCAGCCAGATGAAGCCGTCGTACTTTCCGGAATCGATGGTCTGCTGCACGACGTTCACCGCGCGGGCCATCGCCGCGTTCGACAGGAACTTACCGATGGGGCGCGGGCTGTAGGGGAAGAAGTCTCGCCCTGCCGACTCGCCCTGCTTCGTGTAGCCCGCCGGAGGCAGCACGCGCACGAAGTCGTAGTCCGCGATCCTGTCCAGCTCGCTCGCCGCGCCGTCGTGGCCGCGCCCCGCGAGCCCCCGGTCGATCTCATCGAACAGCCGCGACGCGTCCGGGAAGAACGTCTGGCGCCCACCGTAGTTGATGGCCGCGTTCGTCAGGTCGGCGTCCTCGAACGGCGTGCCCTCGGCTGAGCCGTCGGCGCGGCGCGCCAGGTAAGGCAGGAGGTACGCGCCATCCTCCGGTCGCAGCTCCACCTCGTAGTACTCCTTGCCGTCTTCGTGGTACACCTCGGCGGCGTCCGACTCGAGCGGATGCGCGCTGAACTTCGCGATGCGCACCCGCACCGGTTCGTGCAGCCGCTGTGGCACGAGATGGTCGAACCGCCCCTCTATCTGCGGCTCGTCCGCCTTCCGCCCCTTGTTGCTCGTCACGAGCGTCGGCGTGTTCGCTATCGTCGAACGCGGCCCCGAAAACACCGCTATGCGTGGCTTCGCCATCGAATCATCCTCCTGCTCGCAATCTCACCCGCCATCCCTGGGTTTCCTTGTCATTCCCGCGAAGGCGGGAATCTCGCAGCCCTGAGGGAGGAGAAGGGAAGGGCCCTATCCTTTGCATCCTTGAGTGGTTCCCTCACCCGCGCTTCGCCTTACTGCGCGCCGACTCGTAGAACGAGAGGAAGTCGTCGACGCCCGTGCGGGCGATGGTCTGGCCGATGAGATCGAGCGGCAGGTCGTCCAGCCGCTTGAACCGCACGCACGACATACCCATGTCCAGCCGCTTGCCGCTCGCCGCATAGGCGGACGTGAACCACTCCAGCGTGTCGGGGTCGCCGTAGACGTTGTTCAGGTAGATCGCCATGTACCGCTTCTGCGACGCGAGCGCCGCCAGTTGCAGCGCCTGCTTGTTGTACGTGAGCGGGTAGCGGCTGAGCGGCACCACGTAGCCGATCATGCCGAACTGCATGCACTCCTCGTAGCCGTCCGGCAGGTTCTCCAGCACCACCCGGCGCACGGTCTCTATCGCCTCGCGCCGCTCCTCCGGCAGACCCGCCAGGTACTCCTCGACCGTTGCCGCGTCGCTCTTCACCATCAGTCGCTCCTCTCGACGCGCCGCTCACGGATGTTGACGCGGCGCGAAAGGTGTAATCTTCTGCCATCCGTCTGAGGGAGGGACAGCGATGCCCATCATAGACGCTGATTGCCACGTTATCGAAAGCGACCAGACCTGGGAGTACCTCGACCCGGCTGACCAGGAGTACCAACCTGTCTCGAAGTTCGACCCCAACCGGCCCGACAGGCCCATCTGGATCATAGACGGCAAGGACCGCCAGCGACCCTTCACCACGAGGGGAACCGGCTCCATCGCCGAGCAACTCTCCGGCTTCTCCGAGACGTCGCAGGAGACGCGGACGCTCGCCGACATCACCGCGCGCCTCGCCCATATGGACGAGCTCGGGGTCGACGTGCAGGTGCTCTTCCCCACCATCTTCCTCACGCGCATCTCCGAGAATCCCGCGGTCGAGCTCGCGCTCACCAAGAGCTACAACCGCTGGCTGGCCGACATCTGGTCCGAGAGCAACGGACGCCTGCGCTGGGCTGTCGTGCCGCCGCTCGACTCGATGGACGAGGTAGAGGGACAGCTGCGCTACGGCAAGGAGAACGGCGCGTGCGCCATCTTCATGCGCGGGTTCGAGGGCGGCCGGCGCCTCATCGACCCGTACTTCGACCCCCTCTACGAAGCGGCGCAGGAATACGACATGCCGGTCTGCATCCACGCGGGCTGCGGCAACCCTTCGTTCGTCGAACTGACCGACGGCGACGCCTACGCGCGTAACAAGCTGCCCATCATCAGCGCGTTCCACTCCATGATGTACCGGGGTCTGTGGCAGCGCTTCCCGCGCCTGCGCGCCGGCTTCATCGAGGGCGCGGCCAACTGGGTGCCCTACATCATCAACGAGGTGCAACACCGCGCACGCCGCGACGGCAACGCGTTCGACTCCGAGAACCTCATGGCCGACAGCCGCATGTACGTCACCTGCCAGACGAACGACGACCTGCCGTACATCTTCGCCAACGCCTCAGAGGACAACTTCTTGATCGGCTCCGACTACGGGCACTCCGACACCTCCAGCGAACTGGAGGCGCTCAAGTCGCTCAAGACGAGCGGCCTGCTGGAACCCCGCGTCGTGGACAAGGTCCTCTCGGACAACCCCGCCCGCCTCTACGCCATCGACTAACGGGTAGGGGCCCTGTCATTCCGAGCGGAGTGCAGCGGAGTCGAGGAATCTCTCAGGTGTAGGGGCACCCCTTGTGGGTGCCCTTACGATTCGCCGAGATCGCCCTCAGCGTCCTAGAAGCACGGCACGTCGATGCCCGCGACGCGCTCGTACGCCTCGGGATGCGACCACAGGAACCCGATGTACTCGTTCAGGTTGCCCATCGGCCTGCCATGCGGCCGCGTCTCCGCCGCGCGGGCAAGATTGTCCACCACCACGTTCGCCGCGTACACGTGCGCCTCGTAGTGATCGACTACTTCATCGGGAACGCTGACTGTCCGCAGGTATTCCGCATAGGCGCGGAAGCTCTCCTCCAGCTCTGAGAACGACGATGTGGACACGTTGAAGCTCGGCCTTGCGCTGCAGATGTCCTCGACGTACTGCGCAACGAGGTCCGGTGTGGGCGTCGGTTCCGGTGTAGGCGTTGGGGTCGCAGTAGCCGTCGGACGAGGCGGCGGCGACGGGGCAGAGGTCGGCGTAGCGGCAAGCGCCTGTTCCGAGGACTGCGCTGGCGCAGGCTCCGGCGTGGGTGTCGCAGTCGGCGTTGGCGGCGCCGGCGTCCACGTCGGCAGCGGGGTTGGCGTCCAGGTAGGCTCGGGCGTCCACGTCGGGACGGGCGTCGATGTAGGAGGAGGAGGCTGGCACGCCGCCAGAACGAGCAGCAGCAGAAACAGGGTCAGGATCAGGAAACGGGTGGGCAGCCTCTGCGACGGTTGCTCCATACACCAACAGTATATCGGAGCGACCTACAGTATCCCGAACTCTAGGGGTGGGTTTCCGGTCGTTGCTGATTAGATCAGGTCTGCGAACTCTTCCGGCGATATACCGATACCTTTCAATAGTTGCACGAGCGTGGCGCGCTTGACCGGGTTCTGCCTGGGTATCACGGCTAGGACGTTCCGTTCTTCGTTGAACATAGAGATGTGTTTGCCCTGCCGTTTGATGACAAATCCAGCCTTGCTGAGAGCGCGTACAACGCGCTGATGAGACAGGTCAGGGACCCTGTTCACCGGTTAATCACGACCGTGCGGCGGTGCGTGCGGCCCGCTCGTTCCCGCTCGATCTGCTCCCAGGAGTCAAGCCAGCACTCAATTGCGTCTCTGATGTTCTCTAGTGCCTCCTCCTCCGTTTCGCCCTGGGAGACGCAGCCATTCATGCCCGGAACATAGACGGCGAAGCCGCCTTCCTCAGCCGGTTCCAAGACCACATCATAGGTGCGCTCCATATTCCTCCTCCCGGGCAGCGGGATTCCCCAACTCCTACACAGATTGTAGCAAGCGGGTCGATTCCTCCACAGCGCCCTACAGCCTCCCGAACTCCCGTGGCGTAGGTTTCGGGTCGTTGAATGCAGGAACCGCGACGCCGAGGCGCTGCAGCATCGTGAAGTCGTCGCGGTCGCCCCACTGCTCGACGACGCGCCCAAGCTGGATGCGGTAGACGTCGATGCGCCGCCACCACGACAGATTCACCCGCGGCGACGTGCCCATGCCGATGCCCTGGAACGCGCCGGTGAACGAGATGCACGCCGCCACGCGATCCCCTTCCGCGATGATGTCGTCGACCGTGACGTGTATCGAGGGGAACGCCATCCGCGTCATCGTCACGAGCTGCTTGATGGGCTCCGGCCCGAAGGGGTCCTCGAGGATGCCCGCGATGTGCAGCTCCACGTCCCGCGCGTACATCTCGTCGATCAGGTCTATGCATCCGTTGTTGTAGACCTCCTCGTACAGACGGCGGACAAAGGCCTTGTTCTCCTCTGACATCGCGCACTCTCCTCCGGTGGGCTGCGGCGCATTGTTGAAGGATGCGCCCGTCACGTCAAGGGCGCGAGTGTTGACGCGCCGTGCTATAGTGCGCGTACCCCGCCAGTGCCTTTCCCGTCATTCCCGCGCAGGCGGGAATCTCGCAGCCCCGGCAGGGCCAGGAGGCGTCAGATGCTCACCATAGGCACGAACGACGGCATCGTTGCGCTCGAGAAGAAGGATGGCGCGTGGGAAGTCGCCGCGAAGGCGTTGCCCGGCGTGCGCGTCGAGGGCGTCTGCTCAACCGACACCGGCACGATGGCCGCGACGGTGGACGGCGTCTTCGAGAGCGGAGCGGACCCCGCCGACTGGAAGCAGACCCTGTCCGACGTCGATTCCCGCTGTGTCACCGTAACGCTGGACGGCACGGCCTTCGTGGGCGCGGACAACGCGGTGCTGTTCCGCCGCCGCGCCGCCGATGAGCAGTTCTCCGAGGTGCAGAGCTTCAGGGACCTGCCCTCCTACGGCACGTGGACGTTCCCCGTATCGCCCCACATGCCGAACATCCGCGCCATGGTCGCATCGCCGACCCACCCCGGGCGCGTGTACGTAGGCGTCGAGGTCGGGGGCGTCATGCTGACCGAGGACGGCGGAGAGACGTGGAAGGAGGCCCGCGAGAGCATCCACCCGGACATCCACGGCCTCGCCGCTGCGCCGGACGACGGCGACCACGTCTTCGCGGTCACGGGCGTCGGCTTCTACAGCTCGCAGGACGCCGCCCGCTCCTGGCAGTCGCACTGCAACGGCCTGGAGACCATGTACACCGTCACGCTCGCGAACGACCCCAGCGACCAGCAGCGGCTCTACGCCGCTGCCACGCTCGGCAGGCCGCGCAACTGGCGCGACCGGCCCGAGGGCGCGGTCGCGAAGGTCTACCGCAGCGACGACGGCGGCTCGCAGTGGCGCGCTCTGATGGACGACGGCCTCGTCGAATCGGTCGAGGCGCTTGCCGTCGACACTGACGGCACGGTCTACGCCGGCACGCACGGCGGTGAGGTGCTCGCCCGCGCCGCAGACAGCGACGAATGGAGCGTCATCGCCGAGGGCCTCTCGCCGGTCAACTGCATATCGGCGTAAGCCGCATTCGCATAGGGAACGTGTAGGGGCACCCCTCGTGGGTGCCCCTTTCGATTCGCACCAGAACTCGTCATTCCTGTAGATGTCAGCTAATTCGCTGACAGATTCTGCATGGTTTCGAGTGGTGTCTTGCCACCCAAGCCTTGGTGGGGCCGCTCCGTGTTGTAGTAGAGGAGGTACTGGACGAGCTCGTCCTTCAACTCCTCCGATGACTCAAACGTTGTCCCTTCGATCAGGTCCTCGTTCAAGGTCCGCCAGAACCGTTCGACCTTCCCGTTCGTCTGCGGCCGGTAGGGCCGGGTGTAGCGGTGC